>CAMKMR010000027.1 GCA_946413945.1 uncultured Lachnospiraceae bacterium
TATAAGATCTTTAAATTCATCTTCAGTCTTAAAATAATACTCTCTTCCGTTTTCTTCGCCCGGTCTAGGCTGTCTTGTTGTAGCAGATACCGAAAGTCTGTAATCATACTTTTCACAAAGTCCCTTACATACAGTTCCTTTTCCCGCTCCTGAAAATCCCGAAATAACGATAAGCTTTCCTTTTCTATTCATCTTCTATCCTCTTCTTACTCCAGATTCTGTACCTGTTCTCTTATCTTTTCAATAAGAGTCTTTAACTCTATTCCGATATTTGTAACTTCTGTATCCTGTGACTTAGAAAGAGTAGTATTAGCTTCACGATTCATTTCCTGAATGATAAAATCAAGCTTTCTTCCAACTGCGCCGCCTTCATTTAAAATGGCTCTTACCCCGTCAATATGACTATGAAGTCTTACCATTTCTTCATCTACACAGATCTTATCCGCATAGATTGTCACTTCTTGTGCAATGCGATTTTCATCGATAGTTTTATCTACAAGGATCTCACTTACCTTTGCAGTAAGCTTTTCCTTATATGCTGTAATGATTTCCGGATACATTTCCTCAACCCTTGCTACAAGCCCTTCCATTTCATCTATCTTTGAAAGAAGGTCAGCTTTAAGATTCTCTCCTTCAATCTCTCTAGTCTCAACAAACTTTGTGCAGGCCTGTCTTATAACAGTATCTAAATCCTTATACTGTTCCTCATCTACTTCCTGTACCTTATCTTCAATCTCAAATACATCAGGGTATCTTCCAATGACTGTTGGCTTAAAGTCTTCTGTCATGCCAAAATCATTTCCCATCTCATTTAAATATTTAATATACTCTGCTGCAATATCTTTATTATATCTTACTACAACACCTGAATCACTGAGGTCTTCAAATGTGATATAAACATCAACTTTTCCTCTTCCAATATATTCAGCAAGAGTCTTTCTTATCTGTGCCTCGTACTTATTAAGTTTTCTTGGCATCTTCATAGAAATATCTGCGTAACGATGATTTACAGACTTAAGTTCTACTATGATCTTCTTTGTCTCATCAATCATCTCGCTTCGGCCAAAGCCGGTCATACTACGTATCATAGGATTTTCACCTCTTTAAAATGTTTAACTAATATATTCTACTATCTTAACTGCAATTTTTCAAGAGTGCTGACTAATTCCTCTTATGTCAGGCTCGGCTACCATTGAATAGTTGGTGTGATAGATTACAAAGCCTGGCTTTTTTGCTGGCGGTTTTTTTAGATTTTTCTTTTCTGTGTAATCGATCTCCACCTTTGGTGCTTTACGTCCTGATGAAAAATATGCTGCAAGTCTTGCTGCCTCTTCATATACCGAATCCGATAACTCCTCTTTTCCATGTCTTTTAACTATCACATGGCTGCCCGGCATTTTCTTTGCGTGGAACCACATATCATTTCCATCTGCAAAGTTAAAGGTCAGATAATCGTTCTGCAGATTATTTTTTCCTACATAGATATCATGCCCATCACTGGATATAAAATGCAGTGGCTTTGCTGCCTCTGTTTTTTTCTTACCCTTATAAGAAGCATTCCTTGCCGATTTAATAACTCCATTTTCAGTTAGTTCGCGTCTTATCTCATTCAGATCCTTTTCTGTTTCTGCAATTTCAAGCTCATGTAGAACAGACTTAAGATAAGTAAGGTCATCTCCTGTCTCAACCAAAAGATCTGTAAGAGCAAGATAGGTTCTTTTTTTCTTATTATATTTTTCAAAATATTTCTTTGAATTTTCTGAAGCTGTTTTGTCCGGATCAAGGGGAATCGTGATTTCCTTATTATCATAATAATTAAGACATTTTAATTCCTTTTCTCCTCCGGACAGCTCGTATCCATAAGTGTTAAGCAGTTCACCGTAAATCCTGTACTTATCTCTATCTTCTGTGTCCTTCATCTGCTGAGACTGCAAGTCATATTTTTTAGCAGTTCTTTCAACAGCTGTGTTTATCAGATGTCTTAAGTCCTGAGATTTCTGCCTTATAAGAGCAGCTGCACTTTTCTTTGAATAGAAATCTGATACAAGTTTCGAAATGCTTTCGTAACGCTGATCATTTTGGTCAGTTGTGGTCAGTTCCATTTTTTCATTTCCGACAGGATCAACTTTAAGGGCACTGTAAGAATAAAGTTTCATGGAACTATATTCCTTTGGAACTCCGTCCACATAATAAAGATGTGGCTCATAATTTCCTGCCTTTATATTTTCAATCAGTTCCAGCAGGCTCATTTCAAGCTTTTCCTTTTCATTCTCAACAAGATCTTCCATTGACTTTCTTGGATCAATGCCCGCCCTGAAAACAAGCTCTTCTCCAGTGATCTTACTGAATCCTGTAAATGATCCTGATATCATTTTTGCTATCGGCCCAGGTTTAGATAACACTTTATCCAACTCTTCCTTTGTTATTTTAAGCGGATCAAGTTTCCCTTGAGATGGAGGAAATTCATAAGTCTTTCCTGGAAGAACAAGTCTTACAGAACTGATATCATTATTTACTCTCTTGATACTGTCGATTATCTTTCCATTTTCATCTACAAAGATAATATTGCTGTATCTTCCCATCATTTCCATGATAAGGCGCTTTTCTTTTAAATCTCCCATCTCATCTAAGTGTTCTATATGGATTGAGATTATTCTTTCAAACGAAGGCTGTGTAATATCTACGATCCTTCCATTTCCAATATATTTTCTAAGCAGCATGCAGAAGTTTGGAGCCTGCATAGGAGAAGTCTTTGTTTCCTCCGTAAGATAGATAAGAGGGAGTCCTGCGTCCGCAGAAATAAGAAGTCTATAAGTATCCTTATTATTCTTAATGATAAGATTAAGCTCTGAATCTTCTGGCTGCTGGACCTTATATACTCTTCCTCCTATAAGTTTTTCTTTTAGTTCTGCTACTATACTGCTTATTGTAATTCCGTTAAATGCCATCTTTTTTTCTCCGTTTATCTATTTTGCAAGCGCGAAGCAGTTTTCGCGGCTCAATAATGTCTAAGCACAACAAAGCCTGTTTTTCATGCATGCACAAGTGTTGTCATGTTGCTTTATCATTTCACCTGTCAGCTGTATGATGTACAAGCGCAACAAGGCCTGTTTTTCACGCCGGCCTTGCTTCATGCCATTTAATAGTGTACAGTCAGAGAAAATGACAGTGGGAGACCCACTGTCATTTTCTTGCTTATTTCCTAGATTTCATTATAGAGTCTTTCATAAATCTTTGCTGATTCACCCCAGCTATAATTCTGTTCCATTGCTCTTTCTATAAGACCATTCCAAGCCTCTTTATTGTTATAATATACATCCTTAGAATAATTGAATGTATTAAGAAGCTCTCTTGAATCATAGTTTGTAAATGAGAATCCTGTTCCGCTTCCTTCGTACTCATTGTAAGGTATGACAGTATCCTTAAGTCCACCAGTTTCTCTAACGATAGGAAGAGAACCATATCTAAGAGCCATCAGCTGTGTAAGTCCACATGGCTCAAATCTTGATGGTACAAGGATAGTATCGCATCCTGCATACATAAGATGTGAAAGCTCATCAGAGAAATAAATATTCGCTGAAAGTTTTGATGGATGTATGCCCTGATAATATCTGAACATGTTCTCATATCTAGCTTCACCAGTTCCAAGTACTACGAACTGTGTGCCATCTGTCATCATATCATTCATAACCTTATCTATAAGATCAAGACCCTTTTGATCTGTAAGTCTTGAGATAAGGCCGACCATATAACAATCCGGATCAATAGGAAGTCCAAGTCTTTCCTGAAGAGCAGTCTTATTCTTTTTCTTTAATTCCTTATAGTTAGTAATATCGTAATTTGCCGCAATGCTAGGATCCTTAGAAGGATTATAAACGTCGTAGTCGATACCATTTACAATTCCCCAAAGTGACTGCCATCTCGCACGAAGAAGTCCGTCAAGTCCTTCTCCATATTCTGGAGTCTGTATCTCATGAGCATAGGTATTTGAAACCGTTGTGATCTTATCCGCATAAACAAGACCGCCCTTAAGCATTGATGCATCCTTGTGGAACTCAAGCTTATCAGCTGTGAATACATATGATGGAAGTCCTGAATCTGCCTGTATTGTTTCGATATCCCATCTTCCCTGGAATTTTAGGTTGTGGATAGTCATAATAGACTTCATTCCGCTGAAAAATGGATTTGTCTGGAACATTGTCTTAAGATAAACAGGTACCAATGCTGACTGCCAGTCATGACAATGAAGTATATCCGGCTGGAAGCCTATGATAGGAAGTATTGAAAGAGCCGCTTTACAGAAGAAGCAGTATTTCTCTATATCCCACTTTAGATCTCCATAGATATTAAAACCGCTGAAATATCTCTCATTGTCAATAAAGTAAACAGGAACACCTTCATATTCAAGGTACATTACGCCAACATATTCCTGTCTCCAACCAATATCCATCATGAAATGTGTTATATATTTCATGTTGTTCTTATATTTATCAGGCAGGCACATGTACTTTGGCATGATGATCCTCACATCATATTCATCCTTATTGAATTTCTTAGGCAAAGTACCAACAACGTCCGCAAGTCCGCCTGTCTTAATAAATGGAACGCATTCTGATGCTATGTATGCAATCTTCTTCATATTGTAACTTCCTCCATCCCCTGTTATATGTGTATTATAGTTCTTCTTTGACTTTTATCATCTTTTTTATCATGTCTATGCAGCCTTGAATCCCCAACTTATAAGAATTGAGGGAAAGGTCATACTGGGTAACATCTTTCCAATCCATGCCTGTATAATACTTATAATAATCCGCCTTCCTTTCATCCATCGACTTTACATATGCCTCTAATTCCTTATCTGTCATATGATGAACTGATGACGCTCTTCTTACTCTGAAGTCCAGCGGTGCATGGATAAAGACACTTAGCACATCATCCCTGTCTCTTAAAATATAATTTGCTGATCTTCCTACTATTACGCAGGATTCTCTATTAGCAAGTTCTTTTATGACTTCTGACTGATACTCGTAGAGATTTTTCATCACAAGGAAATCCTGACCAAAAGCAGGAAGATCTGTATCCGGTTTGCTATCATACTTTTCTTTAGCAACTGAAAAAAGAGAAGTACCTTCAATTTTCGAATTATGTGCTATCTTTTCTGAATGCATATTTTCGTTTGTAGATACAAGTTTGAACATTTCACTATCGTAGCAACTGATACCAAGTTCTTCTGCTAATCTTTTTCCGACTTTCAGCCCCCCTGTTCCATATTGCCTTGCTATTGTTACAATGATCTTCTTTTCCATAACAAACAGCTCCTCTCTAATCATGTTTCCCTGTAATAAGCAATAAAATAATCATATTTTCATCAATCAAGATATTTACCGCCGCATTTTTCTATACATGCTCTCGAAAGACATTCCATAGCGTCTATATAATAATCTGCATTCAATTCATAATTCTGTGCAAATACCGACAGTTCTGTGCAAGCAAGTATTACCGCTTCACATCCCATATTTTTAAATGCCTCTGATATTTCTTTAAATACGTGCCTATCTCCTTTGCCGCCTCTTTTTATATCATCATAAATTAGTGACATAACAAGTTTTTGTATGTCCTCCTCGGGGTATACTGCTTCAATACCAACTTTATTTAATTCTTTTTTATAAAGGTCGCTCTTTACGGTTCCTGTCGTTGCCATAACCCCAACCTTTTTTAAATTTCTTTTTTTTGCATATTTAGAGGCTTCCTCTATCATATTGATAAAGTTGCCATCCATTTTTTCATTAAATTTATCTGCAAAATAATGTGATGTATTACATGGAACTGCAAGATATTTACATCCAGCTTTTTTAAGCATATCGATATCATTTCCAAGTACATCCCATAGATAATCTGTTTTGCCCTCTAATATACATGCTGTCCTATCTGGAATTTCTGCATGTGAATAAATAAGGATATTTATATGATCCTGATCGCAGGTCACTTCTGTTTTATCGATTATTTTTTTATATAGAACTGATGTTGCTTCAGGTCCCATGCCCCCAAGGATCCCGAGCATTTCTTTTTTTACTGACATTTTTAATCTCTTTTCATAATATGATATATTGTGTTAATAACACAATATTTATGAAATAAATTATAACATAATATTCTGCTTAGCCATACAATCTTTTTTAATTCTTCACTATTTCTTTTGAAAGTGCTATACTTCTTTAGGATTATTTTGAAAGGTAGATACTACTATGCAGTTTAAAGAACAATCTTTTATTCCTATGCTTTTTGGCGGCGATATTAATACTTACAGTGTCGCACGTGCATTCTATGAGGAATATAATGTAAGATCTTTTGTATTTGGAAAATATCCAACTGGTCCTAGTTATGGCAGTAAGATAATTTCCTACCACGCAAACGAAAAAATCGATACTGACGATTATTTTATGAAGGTTGTAAAAAAATTCTGTAGCCTTCATAAGGATAAAAAGGTAATAACTATAGGTTGCGGCGATTCCTATGTTGCTCTTCTCAGCCGTCACAAGGATGAGCTTCCTGAAAATGCCATCGCCCCATATATTGACTTTGAGTTAATGAATAAACTCCAGCAGAAGGAATTATTCTATAATCTTTGTGACAAATATGGTATTGACTATCCTGATACATATATCTATAAGAAAGGAATGGATCCAAACGCCGAACTTCCATTTAAGTTTCCTGTTATCCTTAAGCCTTCAAATGGTATCAATTATTGGGAACATGAGTTTCCAACTCAGGAAAAAGTTTATACAATAAAAAACAAGTCTCAGCTTGTTTCAGTTATAAATGATATTTACAACGCAGGTTATGAAGATTCTCTTATCATACAGGATATGATTCCTGGAAACGACGAATATATGCGAGTACTTACTTCTTATTCCGACCACTACGGAAAAGTAAGAATGATGTGCCTGGGTCACGTTCTTCTTGAAGAGCACACTCCTCACGGAAAAGGTAATCATGCATGCATCATTACAGAGCCGTGTGAAGAGCTTACTGAAAAAGTAAGAAAACTCCTTGAAGAGCTTAATTATGTTGGATATTCAAACTTCGATATCAAGTTTGATCGTCGCGATAATAAATATAAATTTTTTGAGATAAATACCCGACAGGGACGTTCAAATTTCTATGTAACAGGTTCTGGATTCAACGTTGCCAGATATATCGTTGAAGAATATATCTATGACAGACTTCCTGAATTTGAAACAGCTAAAGAAGAACACCTTTGGCTTGTTGTTCCAAAGGCAGTGGCATTAAAATATGTCTTTGAAGAAGAAAACCTTAAAAAGTTAAAGAAACTCTTCAAGGAAAAGAAATATGTAAACCCTATCTTCTTAAAGGGCGATAACAGAATCCATCGTACACTTCGTATGGTAAAGTTACATTTCAGCCACTTTAATAAGTTTAAAACCTACTATAACTAAGCGGAGGAAATGTATGAAAGCATACACTCTCGAAACCTACTATAATATTGTAAAAGAAGCAGGTCTTATCTCATCTGAGGCTCCATGTCCTGTTGATTTAAAAGACGCTAAAGATACTCTTGTTACCGGGCTTACTTATGATTCCAACGAGGTTCATCCTGGCAGTTTCTTTATATGCAAAGGATTAACATTTAAGCCTCAGTATCTTATTGATGCTATAAATAATGGCGCCATAGCTTATATCAGTGAAACAAAATATGATGTTGACGCACCATATATTCTTGTTTCTGATATAAGAAAAACTATGCCTTATCTGGCAGAGAAATATTTTAATTCACCTGCAGACTTCCTTAATTTAACCGGTATCACTGGTACTAAAGGAAAATCAACAACCGCTTACTATATCAAGGCTATCGTTGATGATTACCTTAAGGATATTGGAAAACCAGAAAGTGCTGTAATCTCATCTATCGATGTCTATGATGGTGTTACATTAAAGGAATCTCATATCACTACTCCTGAAAATGTTGAGCTTCTCTCCCATTTTAGAAACGCTGTTAATTCCGGCATTGATTATCTTGAGATGGAAGTTTCTTCACAGGCTCTTAAATATAACCGCGTTGACAGAATTACTTTCGATGTAGGTATCTTTATGAATATTTCAGAAGATCACATCAGTGCTATGGAGCATCCTAGCTTTGAAGATTATTTTGAATCAAAATTAAGGATATTCCCACAGACAGAGACTGCGATAATAAACACTGATTCGGATCATTTTGATGTTATAAGCGAAGCTGCTAAAGCCGCTAAACGTGTTATCACTTTCGGAACAAAAGAAGGCGCTGACATTTACGGATCCCATATAAGAAAAGTAGGTTCAGAGATTCATTTCCGTGTTCATACTGACAGATTTGACCATGACTTTGCTCTTACCATGCCTGGTCTTTTCAATGTTGAAAATGCTCTGGCAGCTGTAGCTACTGCATATGTTTATAATATTCCTGTAAAATATATTGAGTCAGGTCTTAGACGAGCAAGATCTAAGGGACGTATGGAATGCTACACAAGTAAAGATAATAGAATGATCGCTGTTGTTGACTATGCTCATAATAAGCTTTCTTTTGAAAAACTTTTTTCTTCTACAAGAGAAGAATATCCTGATTATGATATTGTCGCTATCTTTGGATGTCCCGGCAAGAAGGCCCTTATCCGCCGCCGCCATTTAGGTACCATTGCTGGACAGTACGCCAATAAGGTTTATCTTGTTGCTGAGGATCCAGGAGAAGAGCCAGTTATCGATATTTCTACTGACATTGCCCAGTATGTAGCTGCTGAGAATTGTCCTTATGAAATGATTGAGGACAGAGGAACTGCTATAGAAAAAGCTATCCTCTCCGCTGAAAATAAGACTGTTTTCCTTATCACTGGAAAAGGCGATGAAACAAGACAAAAATACGGCCGTGAGTATCTCGATTATCCTTCTGATGTTGAATTAACCAAGAAGGCTCTGCAGATATACGACCAGTGTCATCCAGTACAGTAATTAATGTAAGATGCATATTTTAAACCTTAAAGAACTTTGAATATCTTACTAAAAAAAGCTTCAACCCACATTACGGTTGAAGCTTTTTTACATGTTATTATTAAGTTTGACCCTAAAAAAGTTTGGCAAACCCTAAATAAACTTTGGTTATCCAATTTTTAAATATAAATCACATATTAGCGCACTTAGTAAGTCATGATTATATTCTTTTTTTCATCATATATCCACAGCTTATCCGCTGCATATTCAAAGTTAAGACTATTATATTTACTAACGTCAGCTATTTCTTTTTTGTTATTTCCCTCTAAATCAGCAACATAAAGCTTTCCGTTATCTAAAAGAAAAAGTTGATTTTTTCTGGCCGAAAAACCACAGATTTGTTCTGAAGGATCATTTTTTCTTGTAGAATATAAAATCTTACTAGTTTTATCATCCAAATCATAAACAGCCAAATAATTTGCCTTAATAAATTTTGCTTCCTGATTTGCTTCAATCTCTGCAGGATGGCATTTTTGTATTAATACATAAATTTTATTATCATCTGCTGCAACATGTGCTGGGACAGGCCTGTAACGTACATTTATCACTTAAAGATTGCAGATGCTGTTTTTTTTTCCAATCGGAAGCGTCTTGCTTATATACCTCATTACCGAATACCGGATTCAAATACCAGATAAATGCTCCGTGATCAAAAACAATCTGATCAACGAAATTATCAATCACAGTATCAGGTATCTTAGCCCTGGCATCAAAGGCAGTCATCTTGATAAACTCAGAAAGGCTATCTATGCGTCTGTCCTTTGCGCCATTATCTTCCAATTCTAAAACCCGTTGTCTGCATTCATCATTTTATTTCTCTAAATTTGAAATCTGATCTTCTAATTTCTTTTTCTTGCTTCGGAAGACTTCTCTGGAAATATCTCCTTCAGAACACATATCAACCAGATTGGCAAGCTGTCTGTTCAGCTTCTCAATCTGACGATTGTTTGCTTCAAGCCGTTCTTTATCGTTTCTCTCAGGAGCCTTTACTTCAGCAACATCCTGCGCCATAGCCATAGCTTCCTTGTAGATTGCTTCTTTATTTCCAAGAAGCTTCTTAAAAACGAAATCGGCCTGAACCTCTAATTTCCATTCCATAAATGATGAGTTATCACAAATACCTTCGATATCAAGACCTTTTTTCAGTCTTCCTGCAGGAGTTCCTGTCCGTAACTGTCCATAGCACTGATAGATATAACTAAGAGTTCCATCATTAGCCTTATGAGCAATTCTTCGATTCATAGCATGACCACAGGTACAAACAAGCTTATTACCCCACAAATGCTTGCAAGGCGACTGCCCAATTGCTTTGCCGTTCTTGTCTGTCTTCACGGACTTGTGTTTTTCTCTTAACTCCTGTGCTCTGTCAAAATCTTCCGGCGAAACCAGCTTCTCATGCGAACCTTCTACATATATCTTATCAACAGCCCCATGATTATTGATTTTCTTCTGAACCAGATAATCTGGAACGTATTGCTTACGGTATACGATTCTGCCGCAATAAAAAGGATTTCTAAGAACTCTGTTGATATTGCCAGACTGCCATCTGGTAAGGCCTGTGGCTGTCTTACGCCCTTCCTGTTCCATGATGTCCTGAATCTTACGAACACCATTACCAGCCAGATAAAGTTCAAAGATTCTTTTCACAGTGTCAGCTTGTTCCTTATTTACAACAAGCTTATCACCAACTCTGTCATACCCAAGAATATTGCCATTGCCATATAGAACTCCATTCTTAAACGAAATCATCTGACCGGCTTTTACTCTCTGAGAAATCTTCTTGCTTTCATTCTGGGCCAAGGTAGCCATGATAGAAAGTCTAAGCTCTCCATCCTCATCATTCATTGTCCAGATATTATCTTCTGTGAACCACACCTCCACACCATATGTTTTGAGGGTTCTGGTCTGCTGCAGTGTATCCACCGTGTTTCTTGCAAACCTGGATACCTCTCTGGTAACAATTAGATCAAACTTCTTTTCTTTTGCATCCTTGAGCATTCGCATAAAAGACTCACGCTTATGAATAGATGTACCGGTAATACCTTCGTCAATATATCTATCAACTAACGTCCAGTCCGCATGCCTGCTCAAAATATCATCATAGTACTGCACCTGATTTTCCAATGCAGATATCTGCGCCTCATGCTCTGTAGAAACACGGGCGTAGATGGCAACTTTTCTCGCCATATCGCACCTCGCATTCCTCAATCAAGCTGTACTAGATGAGATCTAGACACAGCTTAATTATATAATTATTATCTTGTTTACTCAACGGGTATATTGCGTTTTTTCGCGATATACCGCAATTCTTCGTCTGTTATCTTTCCTTCTTTGTTAAGCTGCTTCATGATGTCAAAAGCA
>CAMKMR010000028.1 GCA_946413945.1 uncultured Lachnospiraceae bacterium
ATAATTATACTGAAATGATATCCTTTTCCGGATCAACATCAGGCCCATATAAAGCTTTTAAGGATAAGCCTGCTGTAACAATATCTGTAAGCAAAACACTAAGTATAGCTGATGCGATACTCTCATCACTTATGAAACCATTCTTAATGTTCTGTTCCCATGCATCATCTATATCTTTCATAAGCTGTTTCTCGTCAAAAGTATGAAGGTCATGTATTATAGCGGAAATGATATCGAGTGTATCTCTTGCCTGACTGCTCCTGTCATAATCTCTCTTTCTACAATCCCATAGCTGTCCCGGTCCTTTGATGCGAAGTGTCTGAAGCACCTTGGAATAAGCACTTCTTATATCTAACGCATCTGTAAATACATCACTTAAGGCTATGGAGGTCTCTAGATTAAGCTGATTTCTTATGATCTGTATCAGATCTGTAAATTCATATCCCATATAGGATGCAGCAGCCTGCTCATTATAAAAATTTAAGATAACTATTATATGAGATTCATAATCCTTAAATACTATAAAATCTCCGTCTATTTCTATCATTTCTGACAGCATATCCTGTATCAGCGTTTCCCAGTTTGAAAGCAGTTCGAGATTCTGAGATTCTTTTAACTTAAACTCAATACCTGCGCAAAGAAAGGCATTACCTTTAAAATCGAGACTTTTTATAGCCCTGTCCACTTCATTTTCATCTCGGGAATAAAGAATCTTCTTTGCGGTATCTTCAATTCTATTCTTTTTCTCCCTGTTTTCTTTTTTCTCCATTTCTGCCGCTCTGTTGATATTATCCTGGAGTTTCATCAGACTAAGGAGAAGTTCCTGTTTTTCAAATGGTTTTACGATATAATCGCAAACTCCTATCTTTACAGCTCTTCTTGCATACTCAAATTCATTATTGCCTGTGATAAGAATAACTGAAATATCCGGATAATTATTCACTATCTTATCAGCCAGCTCCAAGCCATTTATATAAGGCATTGTAATATCTGTAAGAACTACATCCGGATAATATTCAGGGATTTTTTCCCAGGCTTCTTTTCCATTCTTTGCTTCACAGCATATTTCAAATCCATATTGTTTCCAGTCAAGACATCCCTTTAGATACTCTAAAAAAATCGGCATGTCATCAACGATCATGATTTTTATCAACTATCATTTCCTCCAATTAATACATGGCGCGCTTTTATTTTTCGTCTGATAAAAAAGGCAGATGAATAAGGATACTTGTGCCTACGCCATAACTGCTTTCAACATAAAGCCCATATTCATTTCCAAAATATAATCTTAATCTGTTATATACACTATAAACGCCAAAATGTTTCCTGCCATCAAGTTCATCAACTTTTATCTTATCCATTTCACCTACGGCTCTTGTCATCTGATCCTTCAATTTAGCCAACTGCTCCTCATCCATTCCTTGTCCATCATCAGAAACAGTGATAATGACCGATCCATCATCATTTTTATAACCAGATATTCTTATACTGCCCCAGCCTTCTTTTAGTTTGATACCATAGTAAATGGCATTTTCCACCAGCGGTTGAAGAGTCATTTTAGGTATCAATACATTGTCAAATTCAGCAGGGATATCTACTTCATACATAAATTTTTCACCATATCTCATAAGCTGAAGATCTAAATAATCTATTATTATCTGCTTTTCCCTTGATATTGGCACTATCTCTTCAGCTCCCGAAAGAGAATTCTTATAATATTCTGCTAATTTTCTGGTGACCCTTTCCGCTTCCCTGGCACGTTTCATTTCAATGAGCATGATTATTATATCAAGCGTATTATATAAAAAATGAGGCTTTACCTGTTCCTGTATCAAAGCCAGCTCATATTCCCTCTTCTTTTTTGATTCTTCATTGATCTTCTTTACCAGAAGCTGATTCTGCTCTGTCATATAATTAAAGGTCTTTGAAAAGTCGCTGATCTCATTATCACCTTTTTCAGGAAACCTTATACTAAGATCACCTTCGGCTATCTTTAAAACGCCATCTCTTAATTCTTTTATCGGGTCTGTGACATAACGCTTTGTTATCATCTTCATGACCACTGTAAGTGCAAGAACCACTATTGCAACTGTGATAAGAATTACCAACAATTGTCCTCTTGTAACATTGAACTTATCAACATTTGTAAGGCCTATCATCTTCCATTTTGTTGATCCAACTTCAGTTCTTGCCACAAGGTATTTCCCATAAGGGATGGATATCTGATCCGGTCCGTTAAAATCCAACAGTTCTAGCCTGTTATTCTCATTCTTATTTACATATTCCTTAATACGCTCTGCCTTATCTTTCTTTTCATCAACCCCTGCACCGGTAACAAATGTATTATTATCATCAAAAAGCAGGTATTCACTGATATAGCTATCGTAAGCCTTCATTAAATAGCTTTCATCTAAATTAACAAAGACATAACCAAGACTTTCTCCATTTACAGTACTGCTAAGCCTTCTTGCAAGAACGATCTGCTTTTTAGATTCTGTATCAAAGATTCCTTCATCATCAATATACATAATCTGATTTACGCCGCTGCTTTCTTTTAGTCTTTTCAGGAGTCTGGAATCAATGATCTTATCACTATTTTCCCTTAACTTATCTTGAGAAAAATAGATCATATTCTCTTCAGTCACATAAATAGTAGAATTTACGCCTTGAAAAAGAAGCGAGTTTTTTATAAGCAAATTTCTTATTTCCTGAGACTTCTTTGTTGAAATGATCCTTTTTTTGATAATATCATTAAGTTCTATAGTAAGATTATTTTCACAGAGCAGACCTTCTCTAAACACTGATTCTGTTCTGTCAGCCATTACCTTAATGCTTTCCTCTATCTGAAGCCTGCTTCTTTTCTGAATCTCTCTATTGAACTGAACTACTAAGATCGTAGAAGCTATTATAACTGACACTATAGCCAGCATATAGGATATTGATGATATTTTATAAATTATGGTCGAATGTTTTTTTCTTTTTTTCAAGAAACGATCCTCTCTATTTTACTTACACATTAATATAAGAAATTTCACAAACTAATATATAATAAGCTTTTTTTCATATATTCACAATCAAATATTTATTACCATATGAATAATTGAACGATTAATATGCTATCTAACATATTAACAATCGAATATTTAATGGGTTTTAATTTTACAATAAACTTAAGAATTTAATTCTTCAATTTTCAGCCATTTTCTTTGCAGACTCAGCGCTTTATAGGATTGTTTTTCTTTTGCTAGTTATCTGACGGCTCGATGTCGGGCAGTCGCAAAGGCCACGGGCTTTTGCTCGTTATCTACCATCTCGCCTATCGGCTCGATGTCGGGCAGTCGCAAAGGCCACAATTTTTTGTGCAAGCACAAAAATTCGTGGCTTTTGCTCGTTGCCTACGCAAAAAGGATGCAGACCCGTGTAGAATCTGCATCCTTTTTTGATATATATATAATAGGCTCAGCCTTTAACTGAGCCACCAATTGTCATAGCTTTTTCTACCTGTTCAGAGAATAAAGCGTAAACGATAATTGCAGGTAAAGAAGAAATTACCATTGTTGCACCCATTGCGCCCCAGTCAGTTGTAAATGATCCCTGGAAGAAAAGTACTCCAAGAGGAAGTGTCTTAAGATCAGGTATACTTCCAACAAGTACATTTGCAAGAATAAATTCATTCCAAGCATTAAGGAATGTATAAATAGCAAGTGTTACTGTTGCAGGCTTAACAAGTGGCATGATCACCATGAAGAAAGTCTGATAGATATTTGCCCCATCGATACATGCTGCTTCTTCAAGTTCTCTCGGAATTCCTTTGAAGAATCCGTAATATATCATGCATGAGAAGGCAAGATTTATAGCTATATATGGGAAGATGAGTGACCATCTTGTTCCAATAAGATTTATTGCCTTAACCTGTTTAACAACAGGGATCATGATAGACTGAGCCGGAATAAAAATTCCAAGTCCAAGGAAAGTTCTAAAGAAGCCTCTTCCCTTCCATTCCATACGGCTTGTAGCGTATGAAAAGAAAAGTGAACAAACGAGAACCCCGATAACTGTTGCTCCTGAAACTAAAAGTGAATTAAGGAAGTAACGAGGAACATTATATGAATGAAACGCCTTGATATAATTCTCAACTCTGAAATGAGTTGGAAAACCAAATGGATTTGTTACAAATATCTCATCATTATTCTTTAACGAATAGAATAACATCCAGATAAGAGGATAAAGTGAAAATGCCGCATATAACCAGCAGAATACAACAAAGGCTATTCTGCCTGGACTATTCTTCTTAATTTGCTTATTTTGCTTCATACTGTGCCATCCTCCTTATATTTTCTCTTGCTATCTTTTCTTCAGTCTCTGATGATTTTTCTCTAAACATGAAATTAATAAATATCATAAGAGCCATACACTCTAATACCATGATAGTTGCAGCTGAAAGACCATAACCATACTTGTTCTGATTAAATGCTGCTGAATACATCATATATGTAAGTGTATATGTTGAACGACCTGGACCGCCATTAGTCATAATGTTCATTTCTGTGAAAGCCTTGATACCACCAGTAAGAGAAATAATAAGACAGAACTTATATGTTTCCTTAAGAAGTGGTATTGTGATCTTGAAATGAGACATAACCTTTGAACATCCATCGATCTGTGCTGCTTCATAGTAATCAGATGAGATAGATTTCATACCGGCATTGATAAGCGCAAACTGATATCCCATCCACTGCCATGCATTTACAAATGATACCACTACGATCGCAAGATGCTTATCTCCAAGCCAGTCCTGGCCTTTAGCATGGAATAATGCAAATATATGATTAATAAGTCCCTGTCCATCCAGCATTGCTGTCCAAAGCTGACATACTACAGTAACCGAAAGTACTACAGGTATAAAGTAAACTACTCTAAGGAATTTTCTTCCCTTTGTTCTTTTATCTGAAACTGTTATCGCAAATACAGTTGCCAGTACCATCTGATAAACAGTAATTATCAAAGCAAAAATAAGCTGATTTAAATTTGACTTCCAAAATGTACTTGTACCAAATAACTTCTTATAATTTGCAAGTCCATTAAACGTTGCTTTTGTTACGCCATTCCAACTTGTAAAACTGTATCCAAAAACCTGGCAAATTGGAATAAATTCAAAGTAAACGAAGATTGCAAGTGCTGGAAGCATAAAAAGTATGATTGCAATCTTATTTCCAAAAAACTTCTTCATGTATCTATTTCCTCTCTCTTATATATCCCCAATATATTATGAGCTGATCACCTTATTCCCCAAAGATCATTAAGATGCTTAAAAAAACTCTTTCATTAAGAGAAGCTACGGTAATTGCCGCAGCTTCTCTATTTAATGTTGTTTTATTATGGATTAAAGGTATCTAATTAATTATTATTCAGTATCCTCAAGGATCATATTCACAAACTCATCTGCTGAATATTCACCAGAGATAAGTGCCTGTGAGTTTGCCTGAATCGACTCATTAAATGTTGCATTTGTAAGACCCCATGTGAATCTTGTTGTTGCTGTGATGTTTGGAATTTCATCTGAAAGTTTCTGCATCATAGCAGGAAGTGGTGTCTCACTCTTAAGTCCGGTTACAATGGCTACAAGTGGATTATGTCTCTTAAGAACCTTAGCTTCACAGTATTTTTCCGCCATAAATTCAGCAATGATAGCAGCTTCATTTGCATGAGCAGAATCAGGATTTACTGCAAAACCAGATGTTGATCCACCACCTGAGAATACGTGCTTGTTAGCTTCGTAAGAAGCTGCATCTTGAGCCGGATAATACATCCAGTCAACATTATCTCCAAGAGCTGCTGTAGCTTCTTCAATGTACCACTGACCATTAAGTATCATAGCTGCCTGTCCATTTTTGAACATGGCATTAGCATTATCATAGTTTGTTGTTGTAGCATCTGACTGGAAAATACCTTCTTTTACAAGCTTCTCAAGTTCCTTAGCTGCTGCAACATAATCTGCATCTTCAATTGATGCTGAACCATTATCAAGAGCTTTGATACCACCATTGTTATATCTTGTGGCAATAACATCAAATGCTGCTGTTGAATTCCAGCCTTCCTGTCCGAAAAGGGCGATTGGAGTAATGTTCTTTTCATTAAGAACCTTTACAACATTTTCAAGCTCTTCATATGTTGTAGGTACTTCTAAGTTATTATCAGCAAAAATCTGCTTATTGTAATACCAGAGAACATATTCCTGTCCTGCAAATGGGAATGCATACATATTTCCATCATCCGCATATGCAAGTTCCTTATTACTCTGGATAAGCTTTGATGTATATCCCATTCCTTCTGCAACATCATTAAGAACCATGATCTGATTTGATTCACGGAAAGTATTAATGATATCAGTTGAAGCCTGATAGATATCAGGAAGCTGACCTGTTGACGCAAGTGTCTTAAGTGTTGTTCCACCATCCTGAGCCTGATCGATCTTGTTAAGTGTAACATTAGGATATGCGGTCTTAAGCTGTTCTATAGCATAGTCATATGGGACCATTGAGTCATCGTCCGCATACTGTGTATAGATTGAAAGCTCCAAAGGCTGACCATCATTAAGGACAGGATAGCCATTTTCACTCATTACTATATCTGAAGATGACTTTTCTCCTGAATTATTTACAGATGAACCTTGTTGCTGATCAGAAGAACCGCATCCAGACAGCATTGTTGCTGCCATTGCAGTGCAAAGAATTGCACTAACCACTCTTTTTTTCATACTACCTCCTATGTCGCAAACGACATTCATATAAATATTTAGTTTTTTTTCGCATCTTTCTGACATAACCATAATATAAAAAAATGAATTATTTATGAATGAAGATTTTAAAATAAAATTTGTAAATTCTAAAATTTTATATATTCCAATATTTTATGAATCTCTAAAATCAATAATTTATCTGCAAATTTTTTCAATTTTTTTAATGATTCCTCTATTTCAGTGCTTACTGTATTTATTATCCATAAAAAATGGATGCCCAAAATTTCAGGCATCCATTTTTTCGTTTTTTTTCGCATGGTCATTCACTGTCCGAATCTATCATGTTTCTTCACATGTCCATTCACTGTCCGAATCTATCATGGTTCTTCGCATGATCATTCGCTGTTCGAATCTATCATGGTTCTTCACATGTCCATTCACCATTTGTATTTATCATGTTCTTTTTATATCATAAAATCTCAGAATTCATCCTTCTGCATATTCTTTCTATATTCAGTAGGGCTTACTCCATATTCTAATCTAAAAAGTTTTAAGAAATGTTTATAATTATCATAACCAACGGTTCTTGCTATATCAATCACCTTATCATCTGTTGAAGAAAGCAGATTGAGCGCTTCCTTAAGGCGAATATCCTTTAAGTAATTGACAAAGTTCATTCCCGTATACTGCTTAAAGGCTATAGAAAAAAGGGTATAATTCATTGATATATAATTTGATACCACTGCCATATTAAGATCACTTGCATAATTTTCTTTTATATAATCAATAGCAAGCGCAATCTTTTTCTTGGCCGGTTCCATATCATCCTGTTTTTCCCATATTCCATTAAGTCTTAATAAGAATCTCATGAAATGTTCCCTATAAGAGTCCAGATCTGGATTAACTAAAGGCTCTTCTAATTTCTGTATTCTTTCTTCAATGCCCCTCTCTTCAAAAAGACTCTTATATATCCTTGGAATTGTCCTAAGGCAAAGTTCTATCTCTCCCTTAAAATCCTCTGCCGGGATCTCTCCTGATGCTGCCGCATCAAAAAGGATATCCCACTGATTTATCATTTCTTTCTGCTTATCTGTACCAATAAGCTGAATCCTTCTAGTGCGTGCCGCTTCAGTTAAAAGCTCCAGGTAAGACTCATTTTCAGAAATGGGTCTTTCATCGTAACAGACATTTCTTCCTATGCAAAAAGCCCTAAGTCTTGCATTCCTTACTTCCTGCAAGGCAATATTAAGTTCATCTTCCGACTGATGTATAGCACTTATACCTACGCCTCCCAGTTCAGAAAGATCTACGCTGTCCATATTTTCTTCTCTTATTACATATAAATCTCCGTCAGATGCATCAGGTAATTTAATAAGATAGTCCTCATCATCAGCATCGATAGGTGCTCCAGGGTAAAGCATTATTGCTCTGTAATTTCCTTTATTTACCGCTGCATTATAAGCCTCTATTCTGGATTTCTTACTGCCTGCAACAATCTTTTCTTCGATAATTTTAAGTACCTCTGTTATCTTTTGCCGTTCTACCGGCTTAAGTAAATATTCAAGCACTCCGTTCCTAAGCATCTCCACGGCGTAGCTAAAATCATCGTAACCGCTTATCGCAACAACATATGGCGGATTTTTCATTTCATGGATTCTTTTAACTAATTCGATCCCATCCATTTTAGGCATTCTTATATCAGTGAACACCGCATCTATCCTGGTATTCTTAAGTATTTCCCAGGCAGCTTCACCATTGTTAGTTTCGATTATCTCTTCTATTTCAACACCTGATCTCTGTATCATGGTCCTGATGCCTGCACGGATCAGTTTTTCATCTTCAGCTATCAATACTTTTTTCATTTTTATAACCCGTCTTTCTTTCTCCCTTTATATATGGAAGTTCAAATGTAACCTTGGTATACTTACCTTCTTCTGAATTGATAGCCATCCCGTATTCTTTTCCAAAAGAAAGATGGATCCTATCACATACATTCTTCATCCCTATTCCATGCCCCGAGTCATCAGCCTTCTCTTCACCTAAAAGTATCTTAATCTGCTTCTGAAGTGTTTCATAAGGCATTCCTGCGCCATTATCAGTTATCTCGATCCTGACACTCTTTCTGCCAAACTTATCTTCTTCTCTTACCTTTATATAGATCGTAGCATCTTCCCCCCTTGGCGCAATACCATGTAAAATGGCATTTTCCACCACGGGCTGAAGTGACATTTTAGGGATTTCCTGATCCAAGAGATGTTCAGGGATACTGGTTGAAAGTATTACCTTAAAGTCATTCCTTAAATTCATCAAAGCCACATAGTTACTGATGTAATCTAATTCCTCACCCACGGTAACATTTCCACTGGTCCATTTCATACTATATCTTAGAAGTTTTCCTAAAGAAGTTATAGAATCAGAAATTACATATTCCTCATCTATCTCTGCAAGCATTTTTATCGATTCAAGAACATTATAGATAAAATGGGCATTTATCTGATTCTGTAAAGCTTTAATTCCTGCATTCTTTATAAGAACTTCCTTTTGGACTTTTTCCCTCATAAGTTCCTCTATCCTGTCAAGCATTCGGTTGAACTGATGAGCCAGTTCTCCCATTTCCGTGGTCTCTCCTATGCCTTCATTTACTCTGACGGAGATATCACCTTTATTCTCGACATATCGTATCGTATCAATAATCTCATAGAAATCTGTAAGCATTTTTCTTACCACAAGCCTGTCTATTATTACCCAAAAAAGTGCGATAAAGCCCAGCATTATCACAATAAAAATGATCCTGCTAGTATTTACTTTTTCGATACCGCTTGTAATATCATGAACTCCATAATAAGTTCCACCCAGATCAGAAATAGGAAGACTATATACCATCAGCATCTTATTTTTAACCTGGATAAGGACAATATCCTTCTGGTATCTGATCCTTTTATTTTCCCTTATGATATCCGCTATTTCTCCTGCTTCATCCGGCCAGTTTGTACCATGATAAAGGTTTCCATATTCATCATAATAAAAAGCCCAGTCAGTCTTATCTTCATCATCATATAATTTAGGGAACATGTCTTCCATTCTCATGGCAGACTCTATATATCCCACTGTTCCATAACTTATTGAACTAAGTCTGTCTACATAAGAGACCAGTCTAACATTATCTGATACAGTAAGGCTGTTAAAAACTGAATCTTTATAATCAAAATGCCAGCCGGCAATGTCAGGTTCATTTCCCCAATCTAGGTTTTTTATCCTCTGATTTTTATAAAGCACCGACATCATTTCTGTCAGATTATCATTTACACCATAAGCTCTTACAGCATACATAAGAGGGTTATTGGCTGTTATCCTGGTAAGAGTATTTAAATCCCCTTCATATATTGTTAAAAGTTCTTCTGTCGATAAGCTTTCTCCCTTGGCCGCTCTAAGGAGCAGATTAATAAGGGATTCGTCATTATCAAATATCCTTACAGACATATGTATCGAACTTATAGCCTGCATTATGGTGTCATCTGCCGCCCTCTGCTCATACTTCATATGATTGTAGCCTTCTTTTATCTTATCGTCCTTCATGTTTTTAAAAAGGATAGCTGAAAGAATTGCTACAAGAATCACCATAAAGATTATTATAACCATGGAAAAACGCGAAGCAAGAGACATATATTTCAGACTGAATCTTCTATTTTTTTTTGCTTCTTCTTTTACTTCTTTTTCCTTTGCTTCTTCTAAAGCCATATTATTCTTTTATACCAAGCCTTTCCTTAGCTTCCTTTATCTGCCTTGTAGCTTCTTTTTTTATATCATCCATCCCTAGTTCTATGCTCTTTTTTTCATAGTCTTCTATGATCTTATCAAAGTCCTCATCTGACTTTGCCAAAAGAAGTTTCTTTAAGGTTTCAGCCCAGAGATTTCTCAGCTTTTCATACTTATGGCCCAGTATCGTATCCTCAGGAATGGATATAGCATACTGACCTAAATACTGTGTATATGGATAAGTATATTCTTTCATCTGCAATACCGGCGGTATAGGTTCCTGCTGCCACTTGGCCTGCATGGTATTGTTCTGCAGCATCCAATAAGTATCATCCGCCCCATATATCCTGTTATAGGCCTTTCTATCCGTTTCAAGTAATTCCTTTACCTCAGGATAAAGTACAGGTTTTCCCTCCTTCATCTCGTAGGTTTTTCCCTCTACACCAAGATAGATTATCTTTTGACCTTCCTCGCTCAAAAGGAAATCCATAAATTTTATTGCCTTTTCAGGATCCTTACAATCTCTAGAAATCAGTGTAACTGTCCAGCCCTGAACAGAAGATGTTGGAAGTACCGGATCACTGCCATTGCTGTTTCTAGGGCCATCTACCGCTATATAAATCCTGTCAGGATCTTCTGCATATATTTCCTTTAACTGATCTTCCATATCTATCCACTGATAGAACATGCAGAAATATCTTCCCTTAAGGATTTTTTCTGCTATCTGTGTTCTTTCATCAACAAAGAGATCCGGTGAAAGATAACCTTCTTCATTTAACTGTCTGAAAACCTTCAGCCAGCTAAGATATTCTGGATCAAGGTTTCTGTTATAATATTCTCCATCTTTTTCATATGGCACGCCTAAA
>CAMKMR010000029.1 GCA_946413945.1 uncultured Lachnospiraceae bacterium
CGTACGCAGCTGCACTTCTATATAACATCTTGATATATTATCAAAAAAAGATATATGAAGTGACCTGTAGCCTGCGCCATTTTCTCTTTCAATATAGTCTCTATAATATCTCCTATACTTGTCTGAGATAACAGTGCTTTGATGAGGAAGTCCAGCTAAAACCGGGTCAAATCCTCTTTCTTCAAGAAAGCCCGGAAGAATATCTGCTATTTCATATAAATATTTTACTTCCCTCTCTTCTCTATTTTCCCCTTCTTTTAAATGACACTGCGGCAAAGATATGATTATCCTATAAGCTATAAGATCTTTTATCCTTCCGATCTGCTTTTTAATGTCTTCCTCTGACGGAAATGTTCCTTTCTCTCTTCTATAACTATATATATACTTAGCAATATTTCCATTTATCTTTCCTTCAAGTCTTATGAGGGATTTAATACGTCCTTTAAATGTAAATGCAAGGAAGGGATAATTATCTGCCATAAATTTATAAAATTC
Source organism: uncultured Lachnospiraceae bacterium (assembly GCA_946413945.1). Lineage (GTDB taxonomy): Bacteria > Bacillota > Clostridia > Lachnospirales > Lachnospiraceae > Eubacterium_Q. The sequence goes on from CAMKMR010000029.1 coordinate 496, forward strand.
CCTGATCTTCTGTGACTGCTCAGTAAGGAAGTCATTATGTTCCAGAAGACTTAACATCTGAAGAAGGCAATTACTATGGGCAAGGTCCACCCCATTATTATTTTTAATTGCAGATTTCTTAAGATCTTCTGAATAACAGTGTAAGATCTTAACAACTGTATCCCCTTTATAAAGATAATCATTTAATGTAAGTAATTCATCCATATTTATCCTCCTCTCGCATCTCGCGACCCCGAGATGCGTATTCAAACAATCTCATTATTTTCTTAGCTCACTGTATTCAAAAAAAGGCGCTCCTCCCGTTTGGGAGAAGCGCCTTTGCTCTCGTTATCATTTAATATTAATTTTTGAGAAGGTGATACATTACTGCTTTTTCTGCATGACGACGATTTTCAGCTTCATCAAGAATATGCTCGAGATTCTTCATCTCTGTCTCTTTTGAAATCTCAAATCCTACATGCATAGGCATATCATGGAATACGATAGCCTTACTGTCCTTAAGAAGATCTTCATTTACCTGGTATGGAAGCATAAGATCAAGGAGTTCTTCTTTCCTCTCCTGGTATGCAGGATTGTTAAAGAATTCCATATCAAGCCACGTATCAGTATATACCACATCCATATTGTTTACATACTTGATAAGATTTTCTCTTCCGATAGTAATATCGATATCCACATAATGTCCGCCTGCCTGAGCTTTTCTATAGAAGTCAGGTCCGCAGGATGTATTATTGGTGATAGGAGTAAATCCATAAAGTGTCCCCTGTCCCATCTTATCGAAGAATTCTACCAGTGAATTAAATACATTGTTCTTTGCTCCGATATAAAGAAGCTTAACATCCAATGTACCGAATTTTTCCATCACTGTAAGCATATCCGCAAGGATCTGACATGGGTGATATGTATTATCGCATCCGTTAATAAAAGGGACGGTAACATTTTCACCGAAGAGCTCTACTGTCTCATTCTTAATAAGTCTGGCCATTATGATATCTACATTTCTGCAGACATACTTTATCTCTGAAACCGGCTCACCCAGTACAAAGTTAGAGTCTCTCCAGAGCTGGTTGAAATAAGTTCCCCCCAGTTCAGTAATGCCTGTGGCAAATGAAAGAAAAGTTCTGGTTGATGTCTTTTCAAAAAGAGTATAGAGCTTCTTTCCTTCCAATGACCTGGAATACTTTTCAGGATTCTTCTTCATGTCAAGAGCTGTATCAAGTATTTCCTTTAATTCCTCTTTTGAGAAATTCTCAAAGTTCAGCATGTTCTTCATATTTTTTATTTACCGCCTTCTATTAAAAACCAAACGCCTTGTGTTACATATACCACTTTCCGGAAATGTTCTTCCGGATCACTTTCTTCATATTTTGTTACTTTTTTAATACATCGCTAATTAAAGATTTAACTAACTATTATTTCTCATGATGCTTAGCTAATAACTAACCATTATTTCTCAAGATATTTAGCTAACTTCTCGCTAAGATCAGTTTTCTCCCATGGAAGTTCTACATCTGTTCTTCCAAAATGGCCATAAGAAGCTGTCTGCTTATAGATAGGTCTTCTAAGATCAAGCATCTTAATTATTCCAGCTGGTCTTAAGTCAAAGTTCTCACGAACGATCTCAACAAGCTTTTCATCCGAAAGCTTACCTGTGCCAAATGTCTCAACCTGAATAGATGTTGGACGTGCTACACCGATAGCATATGAAAGCTGGATCTCGCACTTATCAGCAAGTCCTGCAGCAACGATATTCTTTGCAGCATATCTGGCAGCATATGATGCTGATCTGTCAACCTTTGTTGGATCCTTTCCTGAAAATGCTCCGCCGCCGTGACGCGCATATCCACCATAAGTATCAACGATGATCTTACGGCCTGTAAGACCTGAATCTCCGTGAGGGCCACCGATTACGAAACGGCCTGTTGGATTGATGAAATACTTTGTATCATCATCAAGCATATCTTTTGGAAGGATAACGTCGAATACTTCTCTCTTAATATCCTCATGAATCTGCTCCTGAGTAACATCCTCAGAATGCTGAGTAGAAAGAACAACTGTATCGATTCTGAATGGATTACCATTTTCATCATATTCTACAGTAACCTGTGTCTTTCCATCTGGTCTTAAATAAGGAAGAGTTCCATTCTTTCTTACTTCTGTAAGTCTTCTTGAAAGCTTATGTGCCATAGCGATAGGGTATGGCATAAATTCAGGTGTTTCATTTGAAGCATAACCAAACATAAGTCCCTGGTCACCAGCACCGATTGCTTCAATATCCTCATCTGACATCTGGTTTTCTTTAGCTTCAAGGGCTTTATCAACACCAAGAGCTATATCCTGTGACTGCTCATCAATAGCTGTGATGACACCACAAGTGTCACAGTCAAAACCGTATTTTGCTCTGTCGTAACCAATTTCTCTTACTGTGTCACGAACAATCTTCTGAATATCAACATAAGCTGATGTTGATATCTCACCCATAACAAGAACTAAACCTGTTGTACATGAAGTCTCACATGCAACACGTCCGTTTGGGTCCTGCTCGAGTATCGCATCGAGAACTGCATCAGAAATCTGATCACAGATTTTATCAGGATGTCCTTCTGTTACGGACTCTGATGTAAAAAATCTTTTTTCCATTGAGTATCTCCTAATTTTTTTATTTGGATATCGCTCCTAACTTCAAATGCATGAAGCTATATGGTTTTTGATAAAGAGAATTTCTAAAAACAAAAAAATCCGGTGTAAAAAAAACCGGATTTGAAAATCTATCATCAAATCCCCTTATTGCTCGGATTATCATATCCGCTCAGGCCGGCACCTTCCCTTAAATATAGGGGTTGCCGTGGCTTCTTAGTCCCTTGTGACTCCACCACTCTGAATAAGAGAGATATCTTATACTTAATAATTACTTAGTCACGTTACAACAAAAGTTAAGGCTTGTCAACACTTCACAACGAATTTTAAAAGAATTCATAACTTAAAGGCAATATTTTCTTAAGAATATGCGCCGCAAGACGCACCCCCAAAATAAAAGACCAGAGAAAATCTCTGGCCCTTTTATTTAGCTTCAAATTATTTTATATTCTTTCAGCATCTTTAAATTATCTTCTTTTCTTTGTTGAAGTATTTTCATCCCTTCATTATACAGTTCTTCATTATCTTGAAACTTTTTCCTATTAGCCGCGAAACGTTCCTCACATCCATTATACAGTGCATCCTTAGAAAATTTTTTTGTTTTTTCATTTTCTATCAATTCAACATCTCTTTTCATATCCGAAAAACATTTTGCAATTAATGATGCATCAAATTCCTTCCTTGCATAATAAAGCCCTTCTTCGTCTGAATAACTGTCAGATAAAAGATTCGAAAATGTCACTGTCAATCCCCCATTATGCTTTAGAAAGAATTCTAACGCACTATCCATGTCGGTATACTTATCAAGCTGTTCAATAATAAGCTTTGCCCCTATTAAAGACTTTTCCAATGCCATTTGCATTGTCTCTTCACTATACTCAACATCATAATTTTTGCGATATTTATGAGATATTTCATAATAATGATCTTTTAATGTCATAAGATCAGTATTAGTGAGTAAGCTATATGAGTAGCTTATTGGCGTAATGTTAAACCTTATTCTTTTTCTATATATCGAAGAAATTCCACAACACAACTCAAAGCACTTACATCCAGGAGTGTCAGCGCTTAACGTTATATATGTTATTATATGAACAATCTCCCCGTTCACAAGCCTTGCAAAATATGGCTGAGGGCCTTTAACCTTTTTAAATCCATAAGGTTCAAGCTTTTCTTTATAGAATTTTACAAATTCACTTTTAAAATTTTTTGCCATAAACATTCCTTCCTCTGCCTATTCAGCCACATCTAATTCAACGCTGTTTCCATCTTCCGATAATGTTATTATATATTTTTTTCCATCATTAAACTATCAACACTTCACGGCAATTTTTAAAAAATTTATCAACAAATTTGCTTCTTTATCAAAAAATATATTATAATGTGACTTAAATAAAAAGAATATAACACTAGTATAAATTAACCCGGAGGTAAAAAGATGATCAAAGACGATTGCATTTTTTGTAAACTTGCAAATGGTATCATCCCAACAAATACCATTTATGAAGATGATGATTTCAGAGTAATCCTTGATGCAAGTCCATCAGGCCAGGGACATTCACTTATAATCCCAAAACAGCATTTTGATAACGCTTACTTGATCGATGACAGCGTTGCAGCAAAGGTTATGCCTCTTGCAAAAAAGATTGCCCTTGCACTTAAAGAGGAATTTAACTGCGATGGAATAAATATCTTACAGAACAATGAAGCGGCTGCAGGACAGACTGTATTCCACTATCATGTACATGTAATCCCTCGTCATAAAAACGACGCAATCAACCTTATCTGGAAGCAGCTTTCTTTCTCAGATGAAGAACAAAAGGAAACAGCAGAAAGAATTAAGAAGCACTTAAACTAGACTGATAAAAAACAAAAGGAAGCCCCAACTTAAATGTCTTTGATTGTTGCCTTCATTAAAAAAAGACGAGCAAAGTCGTCTTTTTTTTATGAATATCTCTTATACTTTTTTATTTACGCTTTATTCAGAGCAAAAATTCTACTTTTTTTCTTTTTATCTTAATTAGTAAATTTATCAATTATCCCTTCAGCCTTTGCTGAATCCTCTGATACAACAAAAATAACATAAGACCCCACTGTCTTTACTACTGCTCTGTCTAACTTAGGCATTTCATCCGGAAGATAATCACTGCAAGCTTCTTTTTGACTTTCCACTCTCTTATTAAATGCCTCTTCAATATTTTTCAAATAAGAATCATCATTTACCTTCACTACCGCAATTTCCTCTGCAGTAGCTCCGGTATTAGTATAAAAGCAATAATCACTGAGTTTTCCTGAATCCAGCTGATATAATCTGTTAATGGCTATATCCGCCTCAACTTCAGCTAACTGATCCTTAAACTTTCCTTCTTTCTTAATATCATCTGCCAGAGTTTTTGCATCAAGACTTATAGCATCTTCCCCTGATGCCTCTGAATCTGATGTGGTACTTTCTGTGGTACTTCCTGCCCTAACCTTTCCACACGCCGTCACAAATAAGGATAAAGTCACAAGTCCTAACACAACTATTTTTTTTCTTATCTTCATTGAATCATTTCCTCACTCTTTCTTTCTCCAACGAAAGATTATACAACTTTGCCTAACAAAACAGCAAACAATTTATTATTACAAATATGTGAAATAGTTAAAATTTTATTAACGTTTAAACCTTTAACCGTAAAAAAAATAATCACTATTTTTTTTACGGTCAAATATGAAACTTTTACAATAGACATCAATTTCCATTTGTGATATTATCGTCTAAAAATTAGCTAATAATCGTATTTTTCTAATGAAAAGGAGGAAAAACAATTGAGTTTTTCAGCTGATGTAAAGAAATTCAAAAGACAAAAAGACGTCATCGAACTTGAAGCCGGACGCTATAAAGCAACTGTTGCCCCATTCCTTGGAAGCAACGTAATTCATTATACAGATGAAGAGAATGGAATTGATTTTTTCAGAAATGACGATTCCCGTTCCCTTAAGGAAATCATGAGAGAGCCTGTAATTTACGGTTTCCCAACTCTTTATCTTCCAAACCGCCTTCACAACGGAATACTCCGCACCAGCGATGCTGTTTATGAATTCCCAATTAATGAAACCGCCCTCGGCAATTTCCTTCATGGTTTCCTTCACAAGAGAGAACATGAGATTGTCAGTGCAGAGGTAACAGAGGACAGTGCAGTTGCAAAGACAACTTACCTTTATGATAAGGCAGATCCTATGTATAAATACTTCCCAGTTAAATTCAGAGCGGATTATACATTTACTCTCAAGGAAGATGGTCTTCACTATGAATTTACAATGACCAACCTTTCAAGATCTAAGCAGCTTCCATTTGGTATGTGCAATCATACAGCATTCAACGGACCATTTGTTAAAGGAGCTGCAGGAAAGGATACTCGTCTCTATGTTCCGATTGTCGATAAATGGGTACTCGATGCAAACTGCATCCCTACATTAGAGATAAGACAGCTTTCAAACCATGATAAGCAGTATTTAACCGGATCTCAGGTTCCTGTACTTCAGGATATTGATAATGATGTTTATAACATTGTTATGGGTGATGATGACGGAAAGCCATTCTATGGTTCTATCATGACTGATGAAGCTTCAGGAAAACAGATAGTTTACGAAATCTCAAAAGATTTCAAGTTTTGGGTCATCTGGAATCACAACGGAGACAAAGGTTACTTCTGCGTAGAACCTATGACATGGATGATTGATGCTCCAAATCTTGGTATTGCTCCAGATGAATCCGGTTATATGGAACTTGCTCCTGGCCAGTCAAAAACTGTTTCGGAACATATCTACAGTAGATAACGGACTAACGGACGCAAAAATAGAATAGACGCTTAAAGCAAACCCTCCAGCGGGCTAAACATGCCCTTTGGAGGGTTTCTTTTCGCGTCTTTTATTCTATTTTTGCTGTGTATAGCCACCTCACGCCGTCACTACTGCTCATTTGTTCGGATTCTTTCGTATCTATACCATTTGGGCGTCCATTTGCATTATTTATTTAAACAGATTCCTTTTATGTAAACCTCGCTGACGCGTTAAAGGGCGCGTCAGCTATACATTTTTATAACAAAAAAACATTTAACACAAATGACCGGAAACTATATTTCCGAAAACAATCGGTAACGTTGCCGCTCGAAACCCGCATAAAATAAGGCTTTCGAGGTATTTTTTAGTTGAAACTTTTTTCTATAACTATTATAATGATTTTACACACAGCAAAAAAGGGAATCACAATGTAGGCAAAACACTTGTTTACATAACACACATTCTTTATTTAAATTTTTTTAAAATCATTATTTAAGAAGGGAAGGATTAACCACATGAAGTTTGGCTATTTCGATGACTCAGCAAAAGAATATGTCATCACATCACCAAAGACTCCTTATCCATGGATCAACTATCTTGGAACAGAGAGTTTCTTTTCACTTATATCAAACACTGCCGGAGGATATCATTTCTATAAGGATGCTCGTCTCCGCAGAATCACACGTTATCGTTACAACAATGTCCCTGTAGATCTTGGCGGACGTTATTTCTATATCAATGACAATGGAACAGTATGGAATCCAGGATGGTCTCCAGTAAAGACTGAGCTTGACTTCTACCAGACCAGACATGGCATGGGCTATACTGTGATAAACGGCAAGAAGAATGATCTTTCATGCGAAGTTACTTTCTTTGTTCCTCAGGGTTACAATGGAGAGGTCCAGAAGCTTATATTAAAGAATGAATCTTCTTCTGAAAAAAGCTTTACTCTTTATTCATTCCTTGAGTGGTGCTTATGGAACGCAGAAGATGACGAGCACAATTTCCAGAGAAATTACAACACAGGTGATGTTGAAGTAGAAGGTTCTACACTCTTCCACAAGACAGAATACAGAGAACGCCGTGATCATTTTGCTTTCTATACAGTAAACTCAGACATTGACGGCTACGATTGCGACCGCGAGTCATTTTTCGGACTTTATAACGGCTTTGATCACCCAGATGTAGTATTTAACAACGCATCAAAGAACTCAAGAGCTGACGGATGGTCACCAATCGCATCTCACTCTCTTAAGATCACACTTGCTCCTGGAGAAGAGAAAGCCCTTGTATTCGTACTTGGTTACGTTGAAAATGGCAAAGACAAATGGAACGCTGACGGTTCAATGAATAAGTCTAAGGCTTACGAAATGATCGAGCAGATGAATACAGTTGAGAAAACTGATAAGGCTCTCGCCGAATTAAAAGAAATGTGGGATGTTCTCCTTTCAAAATATACAGTTGATACTCCTGACGAAAAGGTTAACCGCATGGTAAATATCTGGAATCAGTATCAGTGCATGGTTACATTTAACATGTCAAGATCCGCTTCATACTTCGAATCAGGTATCGGACGTGGAATGGGCTTCCGTGATTCAAACCAGGATCTTCTTGGTTTCGTTCACCAGATTCCAGAGCGCGCAAGAGAACGACTTATCGATCTTGCTTCAACTCAGTTCGAAGACGGTGGTTGCTATCACCAGTATCAGCCTCTTACAAAGAAGGGAAATGATGCTGTCGGTGGTGACTTCTCTGATGATCCGCTTTGGATGATCCTTTCAACTGTTGCTTATATCAAAGAAACAGGTGATTATGCGATCCTCGACGAGAATGTTCCTTATGATAATAACGAAGAACTTGCTAAACCAATGTTTGATCACTTACACAGATCATTCTACAGAGTTGTTAATAATGTAGGTCCTCATGGACTTCCACTTGCCATGAGAGCTGACTGGAACGACTGTATCAACCTTTCATGCTTCTCTGACACACCAGGTGAGAGCTTCCAGACATGGACCTCTCCTAAATACGGAGCTGATAAGTATTCTAAGGTTGCTGAATCACTTTTCGTTGCAACACTCTTCACATACACTGCTCCAAAATATATTGAGCTTTGCAGACATCTTGGTAAAGATAAAGAAGCAGAAAACTGCCAGGCAGAATTAAATAAGATGATCGCAAACATCAAGGCTGCCGGCTGGGATGGAGACTGGTTCCTTAGAGCTTATGATGATTTTGGTAAAAAGATGGGTTCAAAGGAATGCGAAGAAGGAAAGATCTTCATCGAACCACAGGGCTTTGGTATCATGTCTGATATCGGTAATGAAGAAGGATGGCCAGAGAAGATCCTTGATGCTGTTGATGCTAACTTAGGCTGCAAATACGGTCTCTGCCTCAACGCTCCTGCATACTCTAAATATTATATTGAATATGGTGAAATTTCTACATATCCACAGGGATATAAGGAAAATGGATCTGTGTTCTGCCACAACAACGCATGGATGATCGCAGCTGCTGCATATGCTGGTCAGGGAGACAGAGCATTTGACTGGTATTCACGTATCGCTCCTGCTTTCATTGAAGATATTTCAGATACTCACAGAACAGAACCATATGTATATGGTCAGATGATTGCTGGTACAGGCGCAAGTCGTATCGGTGAAGGAAAGAACTCATGGCTTACAGGTACAGCTGCTTGGAACTTTGTTGCAATCAGCCAGTATATCCTTGGTATTCAGCCAGAATTCGACGGACTTAAGGTTGATCCTTCAATCCCATCATCATGGGACGGATTCAAAGCTGTAAGAAAATTCCGTGGAGACATCTTTGAAATAGAGATCAAGAATCCAGATCATGTTTGCAAAGGTGTTAAGTCTGTTGAAGTTGATGGAACTCCTGTTGAAGGAAATATACTTCCAAGCTTCGGAGATGGAAAGACTCATAAGGCTGTTGTAGTTCTTGGCTAATTAATCAGTTTTCATTTAACAAGTATTCTCCAATATTTAAAGGAGCATAGAAGTTTTAGCACTTCTATGCTCCTTTCCTTTTTATTTAATATTTTTATCCTAAAAGAAAAAGCGGGTATTTTCTCCCCACTTTTTCTTACGTATAATATCAATATAAAGATTTTCTAATTATCTTCTACTCCAAGTTCTTTAAGAACCTTTACCAGATCATCAACTGTCTTTACATTTGCAGTTTTTTCCTCCGGAATAGTTACATTGAATTCATCTTCAAGAAGATATATAAGCTGATAAATATCAACTGAATCTGCAGCAAGATCGTCTTTTAACACTGCATCTCCTGTAACTTCCTGCTTATCAACCTTAAGGCTTTTAGTTGTAATCTCTACTAATTTATCAAAAATCATTACTCGCTCCTCTGATATTATTTAGCAGTTGGTGTAGTCTTCTTTGCCACTGGACTGCTGTCCTTAAGACTAACCTTAACTTTGTTTAAATGCCAGATATCTCTTACATACTCTTCTATTGTTCTATCAGATGAGAACTTTCCTGAGCATGCTGTGTTCATCATAGCCATACGAGCCCAGCGTTTTTCATCACGATAAGCCTCATCGATCCTCTTTTGAGCTTCCATATATGAATCAAAATCCTTAAGGATGAAATAAACATCTTCTTTTGTAAGCCCATCATAAAGGTCTCTAAAGAGTTCTGTATCCTCTGAAAATGTTCCGTTGATCAGCTGAGTAAGTACGCGTCTTACGTTATGATTTGAATTATATATATCCCATGGATTATAGCCACCTTCGCGTTCATAACGCATTACCTCATCTGCAGAAAGACCGAAGATAAAGGCATTATCAGCGCCAACTTCTTCAACGATCTCGACATTAGCACCATCCATTGTACCAAGAGTCACGGCACCATTTATCATGAACTTCATATTACCTGTTCCTGATGCTTCTCTGGAAGCTGTAGATATCTGTTCAGATACATCTGCTGCAGCAAAAAGGATCTCTGCATTAGATACTCTGTAGTCTTCGATAAATACAACCTTTATCTTGCCATTAATAGATTCATCATTATTGATAACATCTGCAACTGCGTTAATGAGCTTGATAGTAAGCTTTGCTCTTCTATAACCCGCTGCCGCTTTTGCACCAAAAATAAATGTTCTTGGATACATATCAAATAACGGATTCTCTTTAAGTTCACTATAAAGATGCATTACATGCAGAATATTAAGAAGCTGTCTCTTATATTCATGAAGTCTCTTTACCTGAATATCAAAAATCGAGTTAGGATCTACTTCAATGCCGTTATTTTCTTTAATATACTTGGCAAGTCTTATCTTATTCTGATATTTGATATTCATGAATTCCTGCTGATACTTTGCATCATCCACATAGGTTTTTAATTTTTCTATCTTTGAGAAATCAG
>CAMKMR010000030.1 GCA_946413945.1 uncultured Lachnospiraceae bacterium
ATGAATAACAAGATAATAATCACCGTTTTTATCTTTATCCACTTCAATAAAATGATTCCCGCCCCCTAGAGTTCCTATACTCAGATTTGCTTTCGCTTCGCTTATAGATTTTGCAGACTTAAGTTTCGAAAGGTCGATCCTATCTGCAAATTTATGCTCTTTTCTTTGTATTGCAGAGCCCACGGGAACATTTTCCCTGATAACACTGTCAAGCTGCTGAAACTGAAGGGCCTTTGTCTTTATCTTTGCAATAGTCATTCCACAGCCGATATCAACTCCCACAAGGCTTGGGAGTATTATATCTTTCACAGTCATTGTAAGACCTATGGTTCCGACTTTTCCTGGGTGGACATCCGGCATAACACGGATCTTAGAGCCTTGTGCAACCGGATTATCGCATATCATCTGCAGCTGTTTTCTTGCATATTCATCAAGGGAATATAGCTCATTTTCAACTGTATAAACTTTTGCATTAGTATATTTTCCATATATTGTAATCATATCTTGTTTTTCTCACTTTTCTTTTATTAATAATACTTGTCATGCCTGTCCTTATCTTTTTGTCTTTTTGCCTTAAATGACTCTTTTATTTTTTTAGTCTTTCGCGGCTGATATTTAGGGCAGTTCTTACATTTCTTTAGATTTACTTTTACAAATCCTTTTTCGCAATCTGCATCCTTACAAATGTAATAAATGCAGGGTTCTGATCTATCTTTCATAATGATTCTTCTTTCTTGTTTTCCCCGGTGTATGATTTTAGGCATACAAAAAACACCCCTGGCGTGATTTTTAACCACGCAAAGAGGTGTCAGTCATCTCAATCAATATTAAAATAAAATCCCTTTAACTATTTCACGTTAATACTTAAGGACAACTGCTGCCTCTAACTCTGTTATTAAGTTATTTCGATTAATAATAATAAACATGTTGTCCTCCTTTTCATTCTGGATCAATAGTTACAAGAGACTCGTGCATGTCTCATTCCATAGCTGAATATATTATAAATAATTAAATCTGTCAACATCTTAATCATTGGTTAACATAAAAATGGACCCAGGGGACAGACCCCTGGGTCCATTTTTATGTTAACCTAGTTTTCCAGGTCTACATAGTATTTATCTTCTTTTTCTGGATCTAAGTAGATTCTTATTGAATCTCCAGGGTTGTATCTTCCTAATGGATTATCGAAAAGCTGCTGGCTCTTATATTTCTTTACGATCCCGCTGGATGGATCTGTATAACTGCAGATAATAACATATGGGTGAGAGCCATTTACCTCTATAAACATTTCCTGTTCGATGGAATCAACCACACCATATATCAGTCTTCCCGTTTCCTTAAGTTTCTTTTTTCCGTCGCCCTTAAGCCCTGCAATAAGAAGGATTGCTCCCACTGTTCCAAAGACTACGCCAAAGATAACTGGTAAGATAATATATAAAACCTCACCTTTTACTCTTACATTACGAGGTTTCTCTGGATTAACAAGAAGAGTTATCTCATCCCCTTCATTCATTGAGGATGAATAATAATTAAGTCTTACATCATTATATTCTTTTCCGTCAAATTCAAATGAAACAAAGGCGCTTCCATGTCTTTCCCCATCCGAGTCTCTGCTATATGAGATGTCAGTGATCACCGCCGTTACTTCCTTTGCTGTTTTATTGAACTTATTTACATTTACGCAAAGTATAGCAAGCACGATAAAAGATATAGGACCTAGCGCTGTAAAAATACCTCCAATAAGTTTTAATGCTGATGATGGTTTATTCATATCACCTATTTCTCCTTCTCAAGTCGTAATTTAAGTGCAGAATGGTAATTCTCACTATCTAGTTAACATAAAAATGGGCTAGGTGGGGACAGACCCCTAGGTCCATTTTTATGTTAACTTGTTGATCGAATGATAATTTAGAGCTGCAAGTGTGGTATATAAGGCTATTATTATAAGTGCTCCGATCCTAGCATTAAGGTAATAGCAAAATGCGCCGTATCCAGCTACAAGTGCCATTGTAGCAAACATATTAGGCAGAATATATACTGTAACTGCGGCGCTCTGCTTCACAACCTGTATCTCATTATCCCATTCATAATTCACATGTTTGAGTCCGCATCTTAGTCCATAAATACTAGAAAAAAACACCATGGATGTGATCATCAGTAATCCAAGGATAAATTCTACAAATGTTACCTTCAACGAGATAAGCCCCGTAATTACAGCAAACAAACCCGGCAGAAGATTCATATATAAGTTAAAAAGGATCTTGCCTTTATATATATCTTTTTTCTCTATTGGAAGGCTCTGTAAGATCCAGCTGCTCTTTCCTTCAAGCGATGGACTCGGCGCTGTGCTAGGTACCATTCCTACGAAAAAGTATACAATCACAGGCCATACCAGCTTAAATGGACTTATATCAAATGTCTCTCCCTTAGCCATAAGGTTTATCAACTTCTCAATTCCAATAAATGGAATCACGCAACCCACTAAAATACTCAGAACAAATCCCATTCCAATATTAACAGCACAGGTAGTGGATCCTATGATCCTTTTAAATTCATTAAAACAAATGCTGTTAATGATATTTTTCTTTTTATAATTCGCGGATACATTTACATTTTTACGCTTTTTTCCGGCATTTTCAAGCAGAGAATTTATCTTTCTGTAATTTATGCTGATAAGATTAACACTGGCAATATAAATTATTAATGATACCACGATAAGAAGCAGCACTGCTTTAATATCATGCTTATTTACAGCCTCGCTGAACCATTTATTTGTAAAAAATAATTTAGATAAATTATCGATCTGGCTCACTGCCTGACCCAGCATTTCCTTACTATTATCGCTTTTAAAAACAAACTCCAGGATATTTCCCAAGAAGAATAAAGGAATAGTAACAAGAAATGTAAGGATTATCTGTATCATTTTTTTATGTTTTACTCTGGCTCCGACATTTGCCACAAGAACTCCCAGCAAAGCCGCAACGACTGTAGGAAAAAGCGGGATAAAAAATGTAAGTCCCATCCAGATTAAAATTGTTGTAAGGCTTGGCTTCACTGCACCGATATAACCCAAAAGTATTGAAAATGACATCAATAATTCAAAAGGCAAAAGATCAATATACATAATGAAGAATCGCGCAGAAACAATAGCCTTTACTGAAAATGGTAAAGACATCAGCATATCATACTCTTTAAAAGAATAAAGATATCCATTTGCCTTGAATATGGTGAAAATAAGCGCCATGGTGCTGATAGCTGCTGCGACCATGGAAGGAACATTTTCCGTAAGCCCTATCTTTGTAAGGCCGAATCCCATAAATATTCCGCTGAAAAAAAGATATAAAGACAGAAGAAAATATCCTGCTAAAGCTGTCTTTACTGATCTTATTTTGTTTTTATCCTTCGAATTCTTCAGGACATTTATATTGCTTGAAGAAATATACATTGTCCTGAGAAGCACCAAGCTATTTGTTTTCATCTAAGGCCTCCAAAAATACATCTTCAAGGGACTGTCCATCTTTAAGAAGATCTTCCATACTGCCATTTGCAATTATCTTTCCCTTTTTAATTATGGCAATCTTATTGCATAATTTTTCTGCCACATCTAAAACGTGGGTTGAGAAAAATACCGAACTGCCTTTTTTACACATATCATGCATTATCTCTTTAAGGATAAATGCAGCCTTTGGATCAAGCCCTACAAATGGCTCGTCCAAAACAAGAAGACGTGGCTCATGAATTAGCGCTGAAATTATCGCCACCTTCTGCTTCATACCATGCGAGTATGAGCTGATTGTCTCAGCAAGGGCCTCTGTTATTTCAAAACGTGCGGCATAATCCTCTATCCTTTTCTTTCTATCTTCCTCGTTTACATTAAATGCATCTGCGATAAAATTAAGATACTGCATACCTGTGAGATTCTCATAAAGATCCGGATTATCAGGAATATAAGCTGTAACTCTTTTACATAGAAGGGCCTCTTTCTTAACGTCATGGCCATCAATTTTTATATTTCCTTCGTCGTAATCAAGAACTCCAACAACAGCACGAATTGTGGTACTCTTTCCGGCGCCGTTATGGCCTATAAATCCAAAGATATCTCCGCTTTCAACTGAAAGGCTCACATTATCACATGCTGTATTTTCTTTATTATATTTTTTTGTAAAACCATTAATCTCTAAAATATTCATAACCCGTTATCTCCAATATCTATATTATTTACTTTACTGTCCCCTCACCACATGGTTAACATAAAAATGAACCCCCGGGGACAGTCCCCCTGGTCCATTTTTATGTTAACTAATTTGGCTAAGGTCCACTTTTATTGTCAACCGCGTTTGGGTGTAGTCAGCTGTGATGCTGCCGCCCATTCTTTCCACAAGTGTTCTTGCTATTGAAAGCCCAAGTCCAGTGGAATTTCTGGCGGCTTCTACTGTATAGAATCTATCGAAAAGCTGCTCCACCTGAACCTGGGTAAGACTTTTAGCTTCATTTGAAAATGTTATCTCCCCCTTCGAAGAAAGAACGATCTCCAAATCTCCATCACTATATTTAACTGCATTATTTAATAAATTTGAAAAAATCCTGGCCAGATCAGTCTTACTGCCTTTTCTTATAATACTAACATCCGTAATATCAATTTTCGGCGTAATATTATTCTGACTAAGCACCGGATAAAAACTGCTGATACTTTCCTGCAGGATCTGGTTAACGTATACATCCTCTTTCGCAGTTTCATTTTCCTCGGAAACGATAACCGAATAGCGGAACAATTCTTCCGTAAGCAGCTTCATTGCTTCAGTTCGGTCCTCAATGGATGCAATATATTCCCTTATCTCAGCAATATCCTCAGTCTTTTTTATCATATAGAGATTTCCGGCAATGGCAGTAAGTGGCGTGCGAAGATCATGGGAAATATTTGTAACTGCGTTTTTAAGTTCAGTATTTCCCTGATAATATTGCAAATGTTCCTTCCTAAGGACAGTGAGCTGCTTGTTTATACTATCCGCAAGAAACCTCATATCCTTATCCCTCGAAGGAATATCTATCAGGGTATTGGTATCGGTCTTAAGCCTGTCAGCAAAATCATCCGCTAAAACTCTAGCCGTTTTTTTAAGTGTTATGATCTTAAAAATTGCCGCTATCAGCAAAATGATCAGTAGACCGTAAACCATAAAATTCCTCCCTTAGTAAAACTCTATACAGCTGACTCTCTCTAAATATTAATATCAACCTGCTGATTCTCTCTAAATTTAATTAAAATCTGTCTTTCTAAAATAAAGGTCAGCTATTATAAATACTACTGCAATTTCAAGGATTGCAGCTCCTGCGGCAGGTAAGAATTCAAATGACATTCTCTCAAGAGACTCAGCGACCTCAAGTCCATTTGCGCCTCCCATAAGTGGATTTCCCGGGATATTAAAATACTGAAAATTTAAACATACCACTGAAGGGAAGAAATAAAGGACTGCCTTAGGAATATCCTCTAAAGTCATTGCTCCAACTCCCATAAGCAGTAATATCTGATTTCCAAGATATATAGCAATGAAGCTCTTTACCCCTTTAAATATGACTGAGAAGAGCTGGGTTATCGTTGTAGAAAGTATTATCTGCAAGCTTGAAAGAACAATTCCTATATAAATCTTATTCCAGCATACATCTCCGGGTGCATCAAGGATTTTCGCCATAACAAGATTTCCTAATGTAAAAACAAGAAAAAGTCCCACTGCAAATACATTTGTAACAAGCCAGTCTGCAATGAAAATGTTACCTCTCTTATGTCCTACAGCCAGCTGATTTCTGATAGTACCATTTGTAAAAAGCGGATAATTAAACACCCCTGTTACGATTCCTATATAAACCGGGAAAAGAAGGGTTGCCATGAAAAATGGCATCTCATAGACCATCATCTTATCCCTTATAAATAAGGCGATAAAAATGCCACCTGCCAGCATAAGTGCTGCTAAAACCTGAAAAATCTTCCATTTTGCAAGGCGAACAAAATAAGCATCTAATAAATTAATCATTTTCAGCACCTCCTATCAGGGAAATGTAAAAGCTTTCAAGACTTTCATCATGTTCATTTACAGAAAGCACTTCGCAGTTTTCTTTAGCAAGTGCCAGGGTAAGTTCTGTGATACTAGGCTTTGAAAAAATGTCGCAAAGAGAAGAATCTATAACTTTATATTCAAGATTCATTTTATCCAGAACTCTTGTAAGGATTTTTGTGTCTGTTACTGATAATCTTACACATTTTCTGCAGGCATTTTCCAGCTCCTCAGAGCTCATTTCCTTTACAATGCGGCCTTTATCAATAAATCCGTAATGGGTAGCCAGTTTTGAAAGTTCATCCAATATATGTGATGAGATAAGCACCGTGATCTTTTTTTCGCGGTTCAGTTTTAAGATAAGCTCTCTTATCTCAACGATCCCCTGTGGGTCAAGTCCATTTATAGGCTCATCCAGAACCAGAAAATCCGGATTTCCACATAGTGCGATTGCAATGCCTAAGCGCTGTCTCATGCCTAAAGAAAAATTTCTTACCTTCTTCTTCCCGGTATTTCTAAGACCTACAAGATCAAGGGTTTCTTCGATCCCGTCAAAACTTGGAAGTCCTAAGATGCGGTACTGCATTTTAAGGTTATCCTCTGCTGTCATATCAAGGTAAAGCGCCGGTGTTTCGATTACAGCCCCCATTCTTCTCCTTGACTTATTTATATTTTTTTCTTTACTACTAATTCCATACAGCGAAAACTCTCCAGATGTTGGCTCCTGCAGTCCTGATATAATTCTGATAAGAGTAGTCTTGCCAGCTCCATTTTTCCCAACAAAACCATAAATGGCTCCCTTAGGCACATTCATTGTGAGTCCGTTTAAAGCCTGAAATTTACGGTATGATTTATGAATATCATTTGTATTAAGAACGTATTCCATTTGAATTATCTCCTTTCCTTTCTGAAAATAGAATAGGACATATTAGTTAAGAAAATGGTTAAGAAAAAAGTAAAGATTTAGTTAAGATTTTGGGGTATTGGTGCCTATAATAGTCAGCATAAATCCAATGCCCCAGATTGAAGAAATGTAATCTTTACCTGTAATATTTTTTATTTTTTTCCTTAGATTATAAACATGGATCTTTAAAGAATCTTCGGTGCAATCCGGTGTATCCTGGCTGATCCTGTCAAGGATCGTAAGCTTTGCCACAACCTGCTCTGGATTTGATATAAGAATCTTTAAAATGGCAAACTCCGTACGTGTAAGCTTTTGCTCCTGCCCATTTGCAGTAATTATATGTTTATCTATGTCCAGGGATATCTCCTTATAAGTAAGGGAATTTTTCTCAAGAGACTGCTCATTCATCCTAAGCTGGACTTTAATTCTAGCCAGCAATTCATTCATATCAAATGGCTTTGTAACATAGTCCGCAGCCCCGCCAAGTAAGAGATCCACCTTATTTGTAACATCAGCTTTGGCACTTACAACAATGACAGGAACATTTTTAATCTGTGGTAATAATTCTTCCCCTGAAAGTCCCGGAAGCATCAGATCAAGAAGGATCAGATCAGGCCTTTCATTTTTTAACACCATCAAGGCTTCCGTCCCTGAAAATGCCTGCGAAACTGTATATCCCTCGGCTTTTAATGCTTTTGATACTATGCTGTTTATATGTGGATCATCATCTATGATTAAAATATTAGACATTTTTTAACCTTCCCAAAAACTTTACTTGATCATAGCTAAAATTATATCTTTTCTTCCATAATTATGCAATAAAGTGGACCATAGTCCCGGAGGCTATGGTCCACTTTTATGTTAACTAATTTTTAGTTTTTCTTCAATGGAACCCAGATATATACCTTTGAATCCGTTGAACCTTCCTCTGGTGGAAGATATACCTCAATATCATACTCTCCCGCTAAAGAATATTCCTTTAGTGCAGGTAACCACTCTGACCAGATTTTGGTATTCGTATCCTGCAGAGTTCTTAAAGTACATGGGAACTGTGCCCAATAACTTCCTGGGATCACTCTTGTTTCACAGCCTTCTGGAATGTCTTCCCATGGCATGTAAAGATCAGCGATCCAATAATCGAAGTTCTTTCCAACCATATCAATACAAACACCAAATGTTCCCATTATAGGTCTTTTCTCTCCCTGAGCCATCCATTCATTCCAGAACTTTGGTATTTCCTGATAACTGGTATCTGAATTAAAAGTTCTTTTAGTTCCAACAATAGTAAATGGTGCCTTTTCAACAATTCGATAATCTAACATAGATCCACCCTCCATAGTGATTTTAATATGTAGCGGAGCAAAAGATCTTAAGGATGTTCCTGCCTCCTTCGCTTTAGAAGGGGTAACACCGTGAAACTTTTGAAATGCCTTTGCAAAACTATCCGGCGAATCATAACCATATTTAACAGCTATGTCTATCACCTTAACCTCAGACTTTATAAGCTCCTCTGCTGCAAGTGTCATTTTGCGCGCTCTGATATAATCACCTACAGTCATTCCGCATAAAGCTCCGAAGATTCTTTGGTAATAAAATGACGATAATGCCGCCTTATCCGCAATATCTTTGATATCAAGATCATTTGTAAGATTTTGTTCTATAAAATCTATTGAATCCTGAAATCCTTCAATCCAGCCCTGCATTCTGCTACTCCTTTTTTGTTTCCTTATTCCTTCAGTAAGTCTTTTGTCATTCACTGTACTGTTAGTATATCAATAATAATAATCTGCACCCGACATTATGTGCTCTGATAATCCGAGTCATTTCAGGTTAACATAAAAGTGGACCACTGCCCCCGGGACCTAGGTCCACTTTTATGTTAACTAATAGCCTCGTTCTCTGTTTATCACATTTTTTAACGGCTTTCCTTCCACATAATTAACCAGATTCTCGCAGAACATGTCTACATTTATATCTACAGTATAATCTGTTGTCATGTTACCTGCTACATGAGGCGTGATAAGAAGATTCTTGGTATGCCACAATGGACTTTCCTCGGGTAACGGCTCCTGCATAAAAACATCAAGAGCGGCTCCAGCAAGCCTACCTTCATTAAGCGCGTCTATAAGTGCTTCTTCATCTATGGCCGACCCTCTTCCAACATTTACAATATAAGCATCATTTGGAAGAAGATTAATTCTTTCTTTTGGTAAAATTCCTTTAGTTTCAGGCGTTTCCGGAAGGCTCATAACCAAAAGATCAGTTTCAGGAAGCACCTCATCAAGTCTATCTACCGCAAGCATCCTGTCAAATGACTCTTCCTCTGAAATGCCACTTCTAGATATTCCTACTATACTTTCCGGCTCAAAGGCTTTTATCCTTCTTGCGAAACATTTTCCGATATCGCCCGTTCCAAGGACCGCGATCCTGCTGCCTTTAATATTTCTTTGTAACACCGGGTGGCCCCATTTTCCCTGCAAGGAATCTGCATAAAAAGAAGTCAGCTTACGCATCATCATGATAGAAACCGCCACGATATGTTCCGCAATAGTCACGCCATAAGAACCGGACGAGTTGGTGATAAGCAGATTTTCATTCTTAAACATACCGGGTTTTAACATGAAATCTACTCCCGCTGAAGTAACTGCGGCCCATTTTAGATTCTCGCTATTTCTTATTTCCACAGCCTGAGTCAGATTAAAACCATAACCATAAACTATGTCTGCATCCAAAAATCCAAAAGGAACTATTTTTGCATCGCTGGTAAATCCAAGCTCAATCCCCAACTTGCCGGCTAGATCCGTGATTTTTTCTTTATGCCTTTCATTTAAAACTTCATCACATACTAATAATTTCATTTTTTATCTTTCATTCCATTTACAATTCCGATTACAAAAGCCACCAGTATCACATGTTGTTTTATGTGGACCACTGCCCCCGGGACCTGGGTCCACTTTTATGTTAACTGCCGGAGATTGTTACGCCGCCAACCTGAATATAAGGGATTACTGTGTAACCGCTAAGGATCTGCTCCTTTGATATAGCTTTAACATTGTTAAACATATCAATAAGATTTCCGCTGATCATAGTTTCCTTCACAGCTCCCACTATTTTTCCGTCCTCGATCAGAAAAGCATTTTTAGCAACACCTGAGATTTCGCAGTTTGTGCCAGGATATCCGCAGGAAACCCCTCCTACGATAAGTCCCTTCTTAACCCCCTTTACCATTTCTTCAAAAGAAATGTCACCCGGCTCAACAACAAGACTCATCGAAGTATTAGCTGCACGTTCAATTCCTGTTTTATTAGAAGTGTACTGACTAACTGCAAAACTCTTTAAGATACCATTTTCAATGGCAGTATAATCCTTTGATCTACAGCCATCGCTGGTATGCACTTCAAAATCAACAATCCTGTCATCAAAAGGTTTAGAAGAAATTGTAAGCTTTGGAGACAGTACCTGCTGGCCTAACTTTTCAAGCCATAAACTTGTCTTTTCTAAGACAACTGAATCAGTAATTGTATTTCCTAAAAGGAAGGTAAGCATCTTCTTAGAACAATCCGGAGTAAATATTACATCCCCCTCAAATTTATCTGCTACAGATATTGGATTTATTGAATTCTCTGCATCCGTAAGATCTTTATCGATGCTTCCCAACTCGATAAATGGCTTATCGAGATCCTTTATTGCTGTCTGAGAAAAACTGATTCCGCTGGTTTTTTCTCCATCATTTCCGGCATATTCCAAAGCCAGCTCATAATATCCGTATTCAGTTTCATCTATTGTCCCAAGAGTATTTGCGAAAATGCTGTGCCCCTTTATATGGTTGGCAAACATTTCCATCATTTTTATATTCTTATGTCTTTTCTTGATATCTTCTGAAAGCTCAATTGTTCTTTCAATCAGCTTTTCTATATCTGGCTCAGTAATACCAAACTTAAATTTCTCAGGCTCCATTCCAGGTGCGATACAAAAAGCTTCATCTTCATTTCCTGATTCAGCAGTTTTTATCGCATCATCGATTCCATTTCTTATTGATTCGTCGCTGGTATCATTTAATCTGACCTTACCCTCTTTATTATCCTTTATAACTTTAATACTAATATTATTATCAAATAATGTTCTAAGAAGAGTGAGCTTTCCATCCTTTATTGTGACTTCGTGCTGCTCGGTAAATGACACATTTACATCGCCTTTTACCCCTTCCTTACTTTTTAGATAATCTATTGCATTTCTAGAAATTTCACTGATTGCCGCCATTTTATCTTCCTCCTATCATAATCTCGCACTTAATAGCAGGTCCACCCATGGATACAGGCATCATTTGCTTTTTACCGCAGGTACCGGCTGCCGACCAGGT
>CAMKMR010000031.1 GCA_946413945.1 uncultured Lachnospiraceae bacterium
CGCCTACAAGTGCGATTGGCTTGTTACCGGCCATCTGAAGTCTCTTCATAAGGCAGAGAGCCATGAAATGACCAACGTGAAGTGAATCAGCTGTTGGATCGAAACCTATATAGAATGTTGCTTTACCTGAATTAACTAATTCTCTAATATCATTTTCATCTGTTGTCTGAGCGATAAGTCCTCTCTCGACAAGTTCTTCATAAACTCCCATATTTTTCTCCTTTTTTCTTTTTTTCGTTACGCCATTATATCATTGACGAAATTATTTTTGTAGTCTTTTATTTATTTTTCCATTTTTTTATCGACTGTGAAATTCACCAAACCCCTGATCTCTATATCTTATGCGTCCTATCGCCAAAGCAAGAAGCACAAAATAAAACGGAGTTGTGATCGGCTGATTAAGATATACAAGCGCACAGGCAATGTAACCTGTAGCCCCCGCAAATAAAGAGATGGCAACCACATCATTTTTCGCCCTCTTCATCACATAAATAAATGAAGACACATAAAGTCCGATATAGCTCACCATTCCAAATATACCTGTAGTAACAAGGAACTGAAGCGGCTCATTATGAGCATTATCATAAACCTTGCCAGTAGCAGCGATCATATCATCATAAAACATTTTTTTCATGACAGGAAGGAGAGAATCATTTCCATAACCGAACAGCTTCTCTATCAGATTGCCTGCTTTAAAAGCCCTCCAGCTCCTCTTCCAGATAAATCCTCTATAGGTACCCCATTCATCATCAAACTTAAATATCTGAGTATGACTGCTATTCACGCCCAAGATGATACCAACGATCCCTATCACTACAAACGTGATCGTTATTATTATCAGAGTCTTTTTACCCTGTACCTTAAGAAAAAGATCCTTTTTCTTATAATAAAACAAAGTAAATACAAGACATATCACGACCATCGCAATAAGTACAGCTTCAAGAAGCGTTTCATTTCTAAGGAATCCCGCAATCCCATTTATGGCTCTTTTACTGCCGCTGAATTTTACAGTCAGATAAGATATAAGACTTAGTCCCGCCATAAATATGACCATCGAATATAAAAAGCCAAGGAACCTTTTTGCCAGCACTGCAAGATAAAAGATAAGCATAAATGATACAGCAGCTCCAAGATAAACATTATCACTTTTAGCAGGAACAACTCCTAAAGCCGATACAAAGATTGTAATTCCCGCAATTATCTTTGTGAACTTTTTATCCGAGAATACAAAAGCCGCAACAAAAACCGGAATAAAGGTTGCAAGATACGAGCCATAAGTATTCATGTTACCAAAAAACGATATAAATTTTTCTCTATCAGCAGCTTTTATATTTTCTCTAAAACCCGCCACATCAATCTTAAAATGCTGAAGGACCGCCATTGTAACAGCAGCTATCATTATAAATGCAGTCACATAAAAGAACAGATTATCAAACTCAAATTCTCTGGCAAGACATACAAAGCAGAGAATCAAAACTATGACCATCCCCAAGCCAAAACTTCGGCCTGTCGCTCCGGTCCAGGCGCTCTCCTTATCATCTGCAAAAATAAAACTGAATATATTAGCTAAAAGAAACAGTCCTGCCCAGAATTCAGGCATAGCAGCTATCTTTGAATCCATATAGAACCAGTCATCCTCTACAAGATAATACTTATACAACATAAGCTCTAAAAAAACAGCCACCGCCATTGCAAGAATAAATATAAGACCAGCCCAGATAAAAGTCTTCGCCCTGGTTCCGGTTATATCAAAATACATATTATTAAAGACAATCGGGAAAAGCCCTGCCATAAAAAATACAAATGCTCCCCTTACTACATCAACTGCCCTCCAGCTTTTATATCTATCAAAACCTTTATCATTAGCCATCGTAACATAAGCCCTCCGTTCCCAAAAAAAATAGGGATTACATAAAATGTAATCCCTTCAAAGATTAGTGCGGGAAAAGGGACTTGAACCCTCACGACGTTACCATCACTAGATCCTTAGTCTAGCCTGTCTGCCAATTCCAGCATTCCCGCGTATTTCTTTGTACCGCTCTGAGCTCTTTCGTTTGTTTGCCGTTTCCCTCAGCGCAGGTATTATATTACCACGCCACCATCTTAGTGTCAACACTTTTTTTAAAAAAATTTTATATTTTTTTTAAATCTTAAAAAAGCCTTATTCTATGCGGCTTTGCAGACTTTTTTAGGTACCCATCCTTATCATTTTTTTAGATTATCTAACCACCAATCTCACATTATAAATTTCTCGATCAGTTATTTCTTGGATAAAAAAAACATATGCCGGTCAATATCAATAATAAAAACCCCCAGTAACTGTAATAAAAAAAACCGGCAGAAGCCGGTTTTTTAGAAATTAGTTAAGAGCTGCCTTTGCAACTTCAACAAGTTTTGTGAATGCTTCTGCATCATTTACAGCAAGCTCAGCAAGCATCTTACGGTTGATATCAACATTAGCTGCCTTAAGGCCGTGCATAAGTACGCTATATGAAATATCGTTCTGTCTAGCTGCTGCATTGATACGAGCTATCCAAAGTGAACGGAAATCTCTCTTTCTCTCACGTCTACCAGCAAAAGCTGTAGCTTCAGCTCTCATTACAGACTGCTTAGCAACTCTGTACTGCTTAGATCTTGCTCCAACGTATCCCTTAGCTGCCTTTAATGTTCTGTTATGTCTTTTCTTGGCACCAACGCCACCTTTAATTCTTGCCATTTAATTAATCCTCCTGATCCTTACTTTCCTAGATTACATATAAGGTAAGATCTTCTTCATTACCTTAGAATTTGTCTTATCTGTGATTGTAGCTTTTCTTAAGTTTCTCTTTCTCTTTGTTGTCTTCTTTGTAAGGATATGGCTCTTATAAGCTTTATTTCTCTTTAACTTTCCTGTACCTGTCTTTGTGAAGCGCTTAGCTGCTGCTCTCTTTGTCTTTAACTTTGGCATTGTTTTTATCCTCCTTAAATGCTCTTACTAACGTTTTACAGCAAGAAACATGATCATGCTTCTTCCCTCAAATTTTGCAGGTTTATCAACTACCGAAACATCCGAAAGCTTTTCTGCGAAACTGTCAAGAATCACCTTGCTCTGATTTACATATGCAAGCTCCCTTCCTCTAAAACGAAGGGTAACTTTAACGCGGTTTCCCTTTGTAAGGAACTTACGTGCCTGAGCAATCTTTGTATTAAGATCATTCTCCTCGATATTAGGCGAAAGTCTTACTTCTTTAATCTCAACGATATTCTGTTTCTTCTTTGCTGCTTTTTCCTTACGAGTCTGCTCATAGCGGAATTTACTGTAATCAATAATTCTGCATACAGGTGGTTGTGCATTAGGTGATACCCTAACCAGATCAAGCCCTGCTTCGTCCGCAAGCTTCTGTGCATCTCTTGAAGACATTACTCCAAGCTGATTGCCTTCAGCGCCAATTACGCGAACTTCTTTGTCTCTGATCTGTTCGTTAATTAAGTAGTCTATGGTTCTTACCTCCAAAAAAAATAAGTGGAAATCATAGGATATCCACTTATAATAATCATAAAAAGACCGCAAAATATAAAGTCCTTTGTCTGCCTTACTATACCCGGCGCCAGTCATAGCGGCGATCTCAAGGTGAGAGTGGATACTCTTCTTTCTTTTTACACGCTGACTAGAATACCATGATACAGTCTTATTGTCAACTGATTTTTTCTATCACAATAGAATTGATTTTTTCTATCACAATAGAATTTATGACGAAAATGTCCCTAAAAAGCAAAGTTCATCGCAGTCCGCGTAAATTTCTTCAAGTGCTTTTTTAACATTTTTATCGGTCATCTTACCCTCAAAACTTACATAAAAAGTATACTCCCATTTTCTAAGCAATGAAGGACGAGATTCAATACTTGTCATATTGATAAGATTCTCATTAAAAAGACCCATTATCCTGTACAGAGAACCAACTCTATGAGCCGCATTAAAGCAGATACTGATCCTGTTGGAATTAGCCAGCGCTATATTCTTATTAGTAATGATAAAGAACTTAGTCGCATTTTCACTAGAGAAATTGATCTTTTTCTTAAGGACTTTTAATCCATATAGCTCCGCTGCCCTTTCACTCGCAATTGCCCCAAGGCTTTTATCCCCTGTCTCCATTACACATTTTGCAGCAACAGCCGTATTACTTACAGCTTCTTTCTTAAGATTATTTTCTTCTATAAATTCTTTGCACTGCTGAAGCCCCTGATCATGTGAAATCACTTTTTTAATGTCTGAAATATCAGCTTCCTTTATTCCTAAGAGAGCATGTTCAATATCAAGTACCACCTGGTCTACAATATGAACATTTCCATTTTTTATAATGTCATAGTTTCCGCTGACAAAACCCGCAGAACTGTTTTCAATAGGAATAACTCCAAAATCAGCCTTGCCTTCAGAAACTTCTCTTACCACTTTGTCAAAAGACTTCACACTATGGATATCACTGTTTTCTCCAAAATATTTAATGGCCGCTGCCTCTGCATATGCACCCGGAACTCCCGCATAAACAATCTTTTTTCCTTCTACAACAAGAACATCTTCTATAACCGGATCATCAAACGGAAGCTCTTCAGTTGGTCTTAATTGTTCTTTAAGGAGCTGTTCATAAAGATCTTCAACAGTCTTCCTATATATAGGATGTATAAAGTCTGCTCCTATTTCTTTAAGAGGCTCTAACACAAACATCCTCTTATGCATCTCTCTATGAGGAATTATAAGCTTTTCATTTCTTATGATCTCATCATCAAAAAGCAGGATGTCTATATCCAATGTTCTTGGTCCCCAGTGTATAAGCCTTTCTCTCTTAGCTTCTTTTTCAATATCATTTACAAGGCTAAGAAGCTCAAGAGGGCTGTAAAGAGTTTCAATCATAACAGCACCATTTAAAAAATCAGGCTGTTCTACAGGCCCATATGGTTCTGTATTGATATATGATGATACTTTCTTTACTTTGATATATTCATCTTTTCCTAACTGCTCTATGGCAAATTTAAGATTTGCCTCTCTGTCACCCAGATTTGAGCCGATACCTAAAAATACAGTATGCCTCTTCTTAGTAACAGTAACAGATACAGTTTTAAAATCAAGGGATATAGGTGCGTCCGGCTTACTGACCTTTACAGTAACCGACTTAACCTTTTCAAAATTAAGAAGGATAGCGCTTGCAACATTTGCAGCAACCGCCTCAATAAGGTCACATTTATCCTTTGTTACTGTATCATAAATAAGATGAGCTACCGTATCATAACTCACAGTCTTATCAAGATTATCAAAAGCTTCTGCCTCATAAAGATCAAGAAGCAGCTCTGCTGATATCATAAATATCTGCCCATTTTTCTTTTCTTCATCAAATACACCATGATAGGCAAAAACCTTAAGTTCCTCAATCCTGATTTTATCCATTCATCTTCTCCATTATTACTGCTGACTGTAAATCTTATATACCATATCAAGTGCACGCTTGTTTTCCTTTACATCATGCACTCTGAAGATGCAACATCCATGTAAAAAGCCATACACATCTGACGCAACTGTTCCTTCAAGCCTTTCATTTTCAGGAAGATTTAAAGTATTTCCAATGTATGATTTTCTTGAGATTCCGAGAAGTACCGGATATCCAAAAGCATTAAGTCTTTCAACTTCCTTAAGCGAAAGAAGATTCTGCTCATAAGTTTTAGCAAAGCCAACTCCCGGGTCCAAAATGATCATCTCATCTTTAATCCCTGCCTCTTTGGCAAGTCTAAGAGAATCTCTAAGATCATCATCTATCATATCAAGATAAGCTTCTCCAGAAATATCTTCCATCTTTTGCTTGCGGTTATGCATTATGACAACCGGCTTTCCTGACTCAGCTACTATCTCTGCCATCTCAGATTTTTCTCCATCTAAAAGAAATGAATCTGTCCTGCTGGAATATCTAAGTCCCATTACATCATTAAATATATCAAGCCCAGCGCTAAGACCTGCTCTTGCAGTAGCTGGTTTAAATGTATCAAGTGATACTACAGTATCAAAATTCTCTTTGATCTTTTCTATTATAGGACATACTCTTTCAATCTCTTCCTGAGCCGTTACCTTTATTGCCCCAGGTCTTGTGGATTCTCCACCGATATCTATGATATCTGCCCCTTCATCAATCATTTCTTCAGCATGTTTTAAAGCCTTATCCAGACTATCATACTTACCCCCATCTGAAAAAGAATCCGGAGTAACATTTAATATTCCCATGATCACCGGCTTTTTAAATGGTCCCAAATCAAACTCTCTGTTTCCTAACTTCATTTTTCTTCACCTTTTCTTTCATTTTGTTATGTTATGATCATCAAGTTCCTTTAAATGAAATACTTTTTATCCACTATCTATAGATAGTTTTATTTTTCAGATCCTCATCCCAGTAGCATTCATCTTTTGCATCACAAAGAAAGCAATTTCTCGAAAGTTTATCTGCTCTGAATAAAATCCGAGAAAGAGCATCCGTCTCCATCGTTTCCTGCTTATGTTTTGATATAGCCCCTGTAATGATCTCTATCTCTTGATCTGAAAAGTAAGCTCTTTTTAAAATTGGCTCTGCCGTTATAGCCCCAGCCATATGATGAGACATTTCTTTTTCAAGTTCTGTATATCTTCCTATATCATGAAGCAAGGCAGCTGCATATATCATTTCTTTTTCTAATCCCAGCTTTTCCTCAAGGCTTATTATATAAGCAATCCTTGCCACCGAAAGCGCATGTCCTAGACCATGTCTGCAAAATTTTCTCTTATATTCAGATGTAATGATGGTCTTCATTCTAAGCTTAAATTCATTATCATTTAATATTTTATCTATCCTATCCATCCCGTCATCCCTTAGCAATTTCCATAGTGACAAATTGTCCGATATAAGAAAGGGAACCTGTCACTACAACAACTCCTCTGCTTCCTGCTGCCTCAATAGCACAGCTAAGAGCCTGATTAGCATTAGCACACGCTTTACTATCTATAGACTTATTAGCCATATACTTTGCCAGATCCTCTGCCGGAAGTCCTCTTATTCCCGGAGCTGTGACCGTATAGCAGCGTTTCATATATGGTCCTAAGATATCGATCATTTTATCAAAATCTTTATCCCTGAATACCCCTGCCACAAATATGGCTTTTTTAGCTGGAAAATAAAGCTCAAAGCTCTCTTTTAGTTTCGCCCAGGCATCCGGATTATGAGCCCCATCTACTATAACATATGGAGCCTTCCTAATCACGCTGAATCTGCCCGGCCAACTGCTTTTTAAAAGCCCCTCTTTTAAAGTTTCATAGCTGATCTCTATTTCACCATTCTTTAACGCATATCTGTTATAAGCCTGCACCGCCTCAATAGCACAAACAGCATTATATATCTGATAACTTCCAAGCATTGATATAGCATATTCCATTCCTCTGTAGAAAAATGTGCTTCCGTCCAGATCACTCTTTATAACATAAAGTGCATCACTTTCCGCCTTTCTCCAACGGAATTCATGATCCACCATATAGTTTTCAACAGCTTTTTCAACCTCCGGTATAAGAGGGTAAGTCACCAGCATATCATTTTTCTTAACTATGCCTAACTTTTCTTTAGTTATCTCTTCAATAGTATTTCCAAGATACTCCATATGATCAAGGCTTACTGAAGCCAGAATATCAACCACCTTATGTTTCATTACATTGGTAGCATCACCTTTTCCGCCCATTCCACATTCAATAAGCATAATGTCGCAGTCATTTTCTTTAAACATATAGAAAGCCGCTGCAGTTTCTATTTCAAAGCTAGATGGACATTCCATCCCCTCATTAACCATTTCTTCTATAGCCTTACTGATAAATGTTACCGTCCTTGCAACATCTTCTTCTGAGACTTCTTCCTTATTTATCTTCCATCTTTCCCTATAATCAAAAATGGCAGGTGATATATACCTGCCTACTTTTAAACCGGAAAGGATAAGTGTCTCCTCAATGTAAGCCATTATACTGCCTTTTCCATTAGTACCTGCTATATGAATAGCAGGTACTTTATCCTGTGGATCACCAAGGCGTTTTAACAGTTCTATGATTCTCGTAAGTCCCGGCGTAATACCGACCTTACCCTTTTCTTCTATGTAATTTAATGCTTCCCTGTAGTTCATATTTCCTCGTGCACTCTCTTCATTAGTTCGCTGAAACGTGCTGTACAGGCGTTGTATCCTTAGTTATCGGAAGGATCTCGTATCCCTCACTCTTCAATGTTTGTATCAATGGTTTTAGAGCTTCTACTGTTTCATGATGCCCTTCAAGATCATGCATTAAAACAACAGAGTTTCCTTCATTTGCTCTGATATAGCCCAGCGCAGTATCCTTAAGATATTCTGCAGTATGGTCAACCACTTCCGCATCATCATTCATCGCGTTCCAGTCAAAGTAAGTATAACCATTTTTGTTTAGATAATCAATGCAGTCTTTAATAGGAACTGTTGAAACCTGATTACTTGACCCCCCCGGGAATCTGTATAGTTTCGTTCTGACTCCTGTCATCTGGAAAATATTATTTCCCGCTGTTTCAACATCATTCTTAAATGAATTAATATCCTTATAGATAACAGAATAATCATGGGAAGTCGAATGAATACCTATAGCGTGCCCTTCATCAACAATCCTGTTCATCTGCTGGCTGTATTTAGTACTACTAGCCACAACAAAAAATGTAGCCTTCACATTTTCTTCTTTTAAGATATCAAGTATCTCATCTGTATAAGGTGAAGGTCCATCATCAAAAGTAAGATACACTTTCTTACCATTTAACTTAACTGTTCCTTTTTCTACATCACTTTCACTATCCCCCGCATTAGTAAGATAGAGTTTAGATGTAGTATCTTTTTCCAGTTTCTCGACAGCTTCTAAATCTTTTTTCATCTGCGCATTTTGGGCATCTGTTTCAGAAGCCTTCTTTACGTCTTCCTTTAACTGTTCGATCTTACTATCATTTTCTCTTATTCTTTCTTCCAGCATCTTTTCTAAAGAATTCATCCTTATAAGAAGGACGATACAAAGAAGAGTAGGAATAAGAAACATGACAAAGAATACAGCGAGTATTAATTTTTTAATACGATTTACATTTTTTCTGTTGTAATCCTCTTCCATTTTTTTGTCTCATCTCCAATCGCATAAAATTTTACTATTATCACCATCTTGTGGTCATATCAGTCCCAACCACAACATGTCCTAAAACTAAGAAATGCGCCCTGTTTTTGAGGGCGCGGAGACGATTATAGAGCAATTTTAAATTCAGTGTCAAGCTTACATAACTCTAAAATAAGCCTCTTTTTTGTTCTGCATTTCATCATACTGGTAATACATTTTCTGAACGCTGTTTTCCAGCAGATAATAGTGCATACAATAGGGAATCAGCAAAACAAAGAGCAAAATTATGAGTGGAAGAAGCATGATCTCCTGACAGATCACAAATGCAATGATTGACATAACTGTGCATATTGCAACCAGACAAAACACTATAAGATGTATCAGTCTCTCATGACTAAAAAAGGCGATTTGGTCAAGGTGGAGCTTGATTTCTTTATCCCAGTCCCGATCATCTTCTTTTAAAATTTCATCAATGTACTTTACATAAGATTGGATTCTCTTTTTCATAGGCTATTTTTTCCTTTTTTTAGTAAAACTGCACATTTTAAGCATCGTATTTCTTACATAAATACCTAAGTCCGGATTATCAGTTATAATCCCATCGCTTCTCTTTAAGTATTTCCTCATTTTCTTCTCTGAATTGATAGTCCAGGGATATATTTCAAACCCAGCTCCTCTTACTTTCCAGCAAAAAAATCTACTAAGAAGGCTGTAGTGAGGAGATACAAAATCCGCCTTACAGGCTTTAAGCCTCCTTACAGGAAAATGATCCTCTATCCTTCTTTTTAATCTTTTATGCCTCTGACCTATAAGAAGTCCTACAGTGATGTCAGGATCAAGTTTTTTTATCCTGTAAGGGAACTTATCTATAAAAGATTTCACTGTATATTCATTATGGTCACAGTATTTATGAAGCATTTCAACTACTGCCTTTTCAAAACCGGTCTCCTTTATTTCTATATCCATTTTTACTTTTCCATGACAAAGGATAAGAACTTCCTCAAGCAAAGGAATATGGCAGGATTTTTCCTCTGCTTCCTTTTCAATCTTTTCATAAAGCTGATATTCAACAGGCACATCATTATATACGCTGTCATGTATCACTATAAGCTTTTTATCTCTGGTCTGTCTTACATCAAATTCTACCATATCAGAGTTAAGATCCATTGCGATCTTAAATGCTTCAATAGAATTTTCCTGTTTAGCCAGTCCACTGGCTCCTCTATGGGCAATTATCTTTAACATCTTTTTTACTCTCCTACTTTATTTTAGGATATCACGATTCCTTTTAATTTCAACCGCCATATTGAACAAAACTATCTGATTCTGTTATAATATCAAAGTATTTTTGTGACCCAAGTTTAAAAAGTTAAAAATATATAATCATATAATAAATAGCATTATATATAATAAATGGAGGAAAATATGTCAGATATAAACGACAAGAATAATAAAAATT
Organism: uncultured Lachnospiraceae bacterium; assembly: GCA_946413945.1. Classification (GTDB taxonomy): domain Bacteria; phylum Bacillota; class Clostridia; order Lachnospirales; family Lachnospiraceae; genus Eubacterium_Q. The sequence goes on from CAMKMR010000031.1 coordinate 10,602, forward strand.
CATCTGATGATGAATTTGAAAAATATTGTTACTTATGCCGCCGTCCTGAATCAGAGGCCGGTCAACTTATGGAATTTGCTAAAGGAGTATATGTTTGCCCAGAGTGTCTCCAGAAGACCTTGAACAGCATGAATAATGCACCATTCAAATTTTTCGATATGAACAATCTCCCTGGCTTTGATTTTGGAAATTTATTTGCAAAAAATGATATTCCTGCTTCCCAGAAAGTTAAGAAGAAAAAAGAAAAAAGTGCTAAAAAAGAAGATAAGGAAGAAAGTATCCTTACAATGAAGGATATTCCCGCTCCTCATAAGATCAAAGCAGCTCTTGACCAGCATGTAGTTGGCCAGGAATACGCAAAAAAAGTAATGTCTGTAGCAGTCTATAACCATTATAAAAGGGTACTTGCAGAAGAAAATCCTGATAAGGAAGATGACGGCGTAGAAATCGAAAAATCCAATATGCTTATGGTAGGTCCTACAGGATCTGGTAAAACTTACATGGTTAAGACCATTGCCAAGCTTCTTAAGGTACCTCTTGCTATCACTGACGCTACATCTCTTACAGAAGCAGGTTATATCGGCGATGACGTAGAAAGCGTTTTATCAAAGCTTCTTACAGCCGCAGGAAATGATGTTGAAAAGGCTGAAAAAGGCATTGTTTTTATTGATGAAATAGATAAGATTGCTAAAAAACAGGAACAAA
>CAMKMR010000032.1 GCA_946413945.1 uncultured Lachnospiraceae bacterium
TAGAGATAGACCACGGTTCAGGACACGAAAGTGTTTCAAGATAAAGATGCATAAGCGGGAAGCCATGGCAGAGTGGTTCCCACATTTTTCCTCCAAAAGTTTGGGGGATTAGAAATGTTACTCCCCATATCTTTCTTTTATTATATCAGCCACTTCACCCTTGGAAAGACTGTGATCCATCGCATATTTTTCAATATAGTGGTGAGCTTCGTCTTCAGACATATGCTCATTTTCGATAAGCAGCCACTTTGCACGGTTAACGAGACGGATTTCCTGCATCTTTGTTTCAAGAGATGTAGTCTTTTTGGCAAGACGTCTCAGTCTTTCGTGATAAGCGCACATATCGTCAATTGTTTCAAGAACGATAGTCCTAGAAATTGGTTTTGCAACAGTAAGAATTCCATGGATTGAAACAGCAGAATAGATTTCCGACTGGATATCATTTTTAACACAAAGAAGGACTACAGTTGTCTTGTTACTTCCAAGGTCGATTGCTAGTCTTTGGGCAGATTCGCCGCAAAGAGGAGAATTGATTATAATAAGATCGAAATTATCAGAGGCCAGAATTCGTCTGGCCTCTGTTTCGTTTGTAGCAACAGAAATTTTGGAAAAACGTTGTTTCGGTATGATGTTTTTAAATGATGTTGTAAAGCCTTCGGATGATGAGATGATAAGAAGGCTATAAGTATGTTCTAATAATGGCATCTAAAAAACCTCATGCTATCCAGGTTTGTAATCTGGAAAAATGATAAGCTAAAATAGCTGTAATGTTTATTTATCAAGATAAAGACGGATTATCTCTTCAGGGATCTTATCTTTTATAAAATCACTCTTTTTCATGATAGTTCTTGCAATAGAAATGGTCTCAGGAAGTTTTGTAAGAGAAGATACTTCCTGTGAAGTTGCATCCTGAAGGTCAAAACTTACAGGATCCATAGGCTTTGTATCATTCTTTAATCCGTCAAGAGCAGCGTAGATCATAAGGGCAAATGTGATATAAGGATTTGCCTGTGGATCAGGTGATCTAAGGATAATTTTAGGATCTGCTATATCTGTATTCTGGAAACGGATAAGCTGAGAACGATTATCCTTTGACCAGGAAATATAGAGAGGGGCACGGCTGGTACCAAGTCTTCTATATGAATCATCAATAGGATTAAGGAAAGCCATCATTTCAGGTATCTTATCTAAAAGACCTCCAATGATCGGTTCAGCAGGGAATTCACCTTTAGAATCTCTGGCTGACATGATAACTCTGAAGGCAGAACCGGCTTTATCTTTGAGTGGCTTTGGTGCAAATGAAGCCCAGAGTCCGTTACGGCCGGCAACTGTCTCAACTACATTTTTAAATGTAACTGCGTTGTCAGCGGCAGTGATAGGATCACTGTGTACAAAATTTATGGCATGCTGGCCAGGGCCAATCTCGTGATGAGATGAAAGAGGGATGATATCCATCTGCTCTAAAGTAAGGCAGATCTCACGACGGATATTTTCTCCCTTATCTTCTGGAGCAATATCAAGATAAGAAGCATTATCATAAGGCTCAAAAGTCTTATTGCCGTCATCATCTAATTTAAAAAGATAGAATTCCATCTCTGATCCAAAAGTAAATTCCAGCCCCTTTTTATTTGCCTCTGCTACTGCAGATTTAAGGATAGCTCTTGTATCACATTCAAATAGACGACCATCAGGATATGTAAGGCTGCAATACATTCTTACAACGCGGCCGTGTTCAGGTCTCCATGGTAAAACGGAAAGAGTTGATGGATCCGGATGAAGTAAAAGGTCTGAACCTGTTACTTTATGGAAAACATCAATAGCGGTTGCATCTATTGGAATTCCAAAGTTAAAAGCTTTTTTTAATTCAGCAGGAAGGATGGAAATGTTCCTGTGAATACCATATACATCAAAAAAGGCAAGACGGATAAATTTTACGTCTTCCTCTGCGACATATTCTAAAACATCTTCAGCTGTGTATGACATGTTTAATCTCCCCTGTATAAAAATAATTTATCTGCTTAATATAAGCCCGACAAACTAATCATATCAGAAATCAAAAATATGTAGAAATTATATTTTGATGACTAAATAAAGTCAAGTTAAAAGTGATTTAGACATTAAAAAATTTTGCAAAAGGCTAAAAAACTTAATTTTATTCTTGACATATCCTGCGAACAGGTATAAATTATGTTCCATGACAAAAGCAAAGGCGCTTTTCGGTTTACGGCCGAAGAGCGCCTTTTGTTGTTTATATGGCATCGCGTTAAGCTAATGCGATGGAGATTACAGCCATAAAAAGCAAAGTAAGGCTGATTTTAGCTGTAAAAAAGCAAAGTAATGGCGACTAAAGCCGGATAAAGCAAAAGAAAGGAAAAGCAGTATGGATAAGGAGAAATATCAGCAGTATCTTACAGAAGAACATGATGCCTGCGGTATTGGTGCAGTTGTTAATATTGACGGCAGAAAAACAGAGGATGTTTTGGATGATGCCCTCAGCATTGTAGAAAAACTTGAACATAGAGCAGGTAAGGATGCAACTGGAAAAGTCGGAGACGGAGTTGGAATATTACTTCAGATATGCCATAGCTTTTTCAAAAAAGAAGCAGAAAAGCAGGGTATCACATTAGGGGATGAAGGCGATTATGGTATAGGAATGTGTTTCCTGCCTCAGGATAAATTAAAGAGAATGTTTGCCATGCGTATGATGCAGGTGATAACAGAAAAGAGCGGTCTTAAATTCCTTGGCTGGAGAGAAGTACCTATCACTCCGGAAGTACTTGGAGAGCCTGCACTTTTATGTATGCCACACATCGTGCAGTGTTTCATAGGACGCCCTGAAAATGTAGAAAAGGGAAGAGATTTTGATAGACAGCTTTATATTATAAGACGTGAATTTGAGCAGAGCTCAGATGACGATGCATATATCTGTTCAATGTCTTCTAGAACAATAGTATATAAGGGAATGTTCCTTGTTAAACAGTTAAGAAAATTCTATACAGATCTTAACGCCGGCGGTTATAAGTCAGCCATCGGTATCGTACATTCAAGATTCTCAACTAATACGACACCTTCGTGGTACAGAGCTCATCCATATAGAATGATAGCTCATAATGGTGAGATCAATACTATAAAGGGTAATGCTGACAGGATGCTGGCTCGTGAAGAGACTATGACATCTCCTCTTATCAAGAGTGATATTGATAAAGTTTATCCTGTTATTTCATCAGTTGGTTCAGACTCAGCCATGTTAGATAATACATTGGAATTCCTTTACATGAATGGTATGGATCTTCCTCTTGCAATGATGATCACTATTCCTGAACCTTGGAAACATGATGAGATGATAGATGGAGAAAAGAAAGATTTCTATCACTATTATGCAACAATGATGGAGCCCTGGGACGGCCCTGCAGCTATCCTTTTCACAGATGGTGAAGTTATGGGAGCAACTCTTGACAGAAATGGCCTTCGCCCATCCCGTTATTATGTAACAGATGACAACAGACTTATCCTTTCATCAGAAGTCGGTGTTCTTGATATTGATCCTTCTCATATAGTTAAGAAGTCAAGACTTGAGCCAGGTAAGATCCTTCTTGTTGATACAAAGGAAAAGAGGATAATAACGGATCAGGAATGTAAGGAAAGATATGCAAGAAAGAATCCTTATGGAGAATGGCTGGATCAGAATCTCCTTCATCTTGCTGATCTTAAGATCCCTAATAAGAAAGTTGAAAATCATGAAGAGTCATTAAGACATAAATTATTTAAAGTATTTGGTTATACCTATGAAGATGTAAAAGAAGAGATAGCTCCAATGGCTATAAATGGTATTGAGCCTACAGTTTCAATGGGTCATGACGTACCACTTGCAGTGCTTTCAGAGAGACATTCACCACTCTTTAGATACTTCCATCAGAGATTTGCGCAGGTAACAAATCCTCCGATCGATTCACTTAGAGAAAAGATAGTAACAGATACAACAGTGTATATCGGTTCAGACGGGGATCTCCTTTTAGAAAAAGGTGATAACTGCAGAGTGCTTGAAGTAAATCACCCAATCCTTACAGGGGTTGACCTTCTTAAGATAAAGGAACTTGATCAGCCTGGATTCCGTACTGAAACTGTATCAATCCTTTATTATAAGAATACATCACTTGACAGGGCATTGGATAAGCTCAGCGTAGAAGTAGACAGAGCAGTTTCAGAAGGAAATAACATAATAGTACTTTCTGATAAAGGCGTTGATGAGAATCATTTACCAATTCCATCACTTCTTGCAGTCTCATATGTAGAGCAGCATTTAGTAAGAACAAAGAAGAGGACAGCGGTATCTCTTATCCTTGAAAGTGGTGAGCCACGAAATGTACATGATATGGCAGCGCTTCTTGGATTCGGTGCAAGAGCCATTTATCCATATCTTGCTCATGAATGTATCACTGAGATGATAGACAATGGAATTCTTGATAAGGATTACCATACAGCAATTGAAGACTATAATAATGCACTTCTTTCAGGTGTTGTTAAGATTGCGGCAAAGATGGGTATTTCAACTATCCAGTCATATCAGTCAGCTAAGATCTTTGAAGCAGTAGGTCTTTCAGAAGAGTTAGTAGACAAATGTTTCAGCGGTATCGTAAGCCGTGTTGGCGGTATCGGACTTAAGGAAATAAATGAAGATGTAACTTATAGACATAATAAGGCTTTTGATCCTATGGGACTTTCAGTTGATGATTCTCTTGACAGTGAGGGCTATCACAAGCTTCGCAGCGGCAAGGAGGCAGAAGATCATCTCTATGATCCACGTACTATCCTTGCTCTCCAGAAGGCTGTAAGAACCAATAGTGACGAGGACTTTAAGGCATATACTGAACTTGTGGATGATGTTAAGCGTCCTCATACTTTAAGAAGTCTCTTAGAGTTTGTTCCAAATAGAAAGCCTGTTAAGTTAGATGACGTTGAACCTGTAAGTGAGATCGTTAAGAGATTTAAGACTGGTGCTATGTCTTATGGTTCTATCTCAAAGGAAGCTCATGAAACATTAGCCATTGCCATGAACAGACTGGGTGGAAAATCCAATACCGGTGAAGGCGGTGAAGATGCAGAGAGATTTGGAACAGAGAAGAATTCTGCTATAAAGCAGGTAGCTTCAGGAAGATTTGGTGTTACAAGTGCTTATCTTGTCAGTGCAAATGAAATCCAGATCAAGATGGCACAGGGGGCTAAACCTGGTGAAGGCGGACATCTTCCAGGAAAGAAGGTTTATCCTTGGGTAGCAAAGACAAGATTTTCAACTCCTGGTGTGTCTCTTATTTCACCACCACCTCATCATGACATTTATTCGATCGAAGACTTAGCTCAGCTTATCTATGATCTAAAGAATGCCAATAGAAATGCCGGCATTTCAGTTAAGCTTGTATCAGAAGCTGGTGTTGGAACTATCGCATCTGGTGTTGCAAAAGCCGGTGCAGAAGTAATCCTTATTTCAGGTTTTGACGGCGGTACAGGAGCTGCTCCTGGAAGCAGTGTGCACCATGCCGGACTTCCTTGGGAACTTGGTCTTGCAGAAGCTCATCAGAGCCTTATTGCTAATGGACTTAGAAACAGAGTAAGGATTGAGACAGATGGTAAGTTAATGAGTGGAAGAGATGTGGCAGTTGCAGCACTTCTTGGTGCTGAGGAATTTGGCTTTGCTACAGCTCCACTGGTATGTATGGGATGTATGATGATGAGAGTATGCTCAAAGGATACATGTCCTGTAGGTATAGCAACTCAGAACGAGAAGCTTCGTAAGTGCTTCAAGGGTACACCTGAAGCAGTTATGAATTTCATGACTCATATAGCTGAGGAACTTAGAGAGATCATGGCGTCTCTTGGATTTAAGACTGTTAATGAAATGGTAGGTCACACAGACTGTCTTAAGGTAAGAAATGATCTATCTAGAAAATATATGGAAGAACTTGATCTTTCAGTAATATTAAATCAGGAAACAGCAAATGCGAAGGAGTCACATTTTGATAGAAATAAGCTCTTTGATTTTGAGCTTGATAAGACTCTTGATGAAAAGATCCTTCTTCCAGAGATGCTTGGCATAAATGGAGATGGAAAGACTATTTCATCTAAGAATGCTAAGGAATTAAAGAAACAGGTTGAAGTTAAAGTTTCTAGTACAGACCGTTCATTTGGTACGATCCTTGGATCAGAGATAACAAAGAGAATGGGATCTTCATTAGAGGAAGATACATATGTAGTAAATGCTGTAGGTGGCGGTGGCCAGTCATTTGGCGCATTTATTCCTAAGGGACTTACTATAAGACTTACAGGAGACGCAAATGATGGTTTTGGTAAGGGGCTTTCAGGTGGAAAGCTTATTGTTACACCTCCTTCTAATGCGGGATATAAGGCTGATGAAAATATCATCATCGGAAATGTAGCTCTCTACGGTGCTACTTCAGGTAAGGCTTATATCACAGGTATTGCAGGTGAGAGATTCTGTGTAAGAAATTCTGGTGCTATAGCTGTAAGTGAAGGCTGCGGTGATCATGGACTTGAATATATGACAGGCGGACGTGCAGTCATTTTAGGCCAGACTGGTAAGAACTTTGCTGCCGGTATGTCAGGTGGTATTGCTTATGTTCTTGATACAGATCACAGTCTTTATAAGAGAATGAATAAGGATCTTGATACTTTAAATCAGGTTACTGATAAGTATGATATAGAAGAATTAAAGGGAATACTTACTGATTATCTTAAGGAAACAGGTTCAAAGAAAGCAGAGATGATCCTTAAAGACTTTGATACTTATCTTCCATTATTTAAGAAGATCGTTCCTAAGGATTACCAGATAATGATGTCAACTATTGCCAAGTACGAGAATCAGGGACTTACACCGGACAACGCACGTACAGAAGCATTTCATGAGATCGCAGGCTAAGGAGGGCTAAAAAGAAATGGGAAAAATGACAGGATTTCTTGATTATGAAAGAACAGATAATGAGATGGTAAGCCCTGAAAACAGATTAAAGAATTTTGCTGAATTCCATATTGCCATGGATGAGGAAAAAAGATGTGAGCAGGCTGCAAGATGTATGAATTGTGGAGTTCCTCTTTGCCAGTCAGCAGTAAAGCTTTCAGGTATGATAACAGGATGTCCTCTTCATAATCTTATTCCGGAATTTAATGATGAATTATTTAAGGGACATATTAAGGAAGCATATATAAGACTCCATAAGATAAGCAATTTCCCAGAGTTTACAGGACGCGTCTGTCCTGCACTCTGTGAGAAAGCCTGCATGTGCGGTCTAAATGGAAAAGCAGTGACAGTCCATGAAAATGAGCTCTTTATAATCGAAGAGGCATTTAAGAGAGGATATGTGCAGCCGGAGATACCTAAGGTAAGAAGTGGTATGAAGGTTGCTGTTGTAGGAGCAGGCCCTGCAGGCCTTGCAGCGGCGGATGACCTTAATTACAGAGGACATTCTGTAACTGTTTTTGAACGTGAAGAAGAGATAGGTGGTCTTCTTATGTTTGGTATTCCTAATATGAAGTTGGATAAGGATGTGATACTCCGCCGTAAAGCTCTTATGGAGGCAGAGGGCGTTGTATTTAAGACCGGCGTAAATATTGGAGGCAAAGGTAAAAATGACATTTCTGCCAAGGAATTAGAGAAGAACTATGACGCTATTGTTCTTTGCTGTGGTGCCAAGGAAGCAAGAAGGCTCAGTGCTGAGGGAATCGATAAGATAAAGAGTGGCATGTATCTTGCAGTAGATTTTCTTACTAAGACTACTAAGACTCTTCTAAAAACTAAGAACAGACTCCCTGGGGAGCTTCCAAAGAGCGACAGTGCTGATTTTATTACAGCTGCCGGAAAGAATGTTGTTATCGTTGGTGGCGGTGATACAGGTAATGACTGTATCGGAACCTGTATGAGAGAGGGGGCAAAGTCTGTTATAGCCCTTGAAATGATGCCAGAACCACCTGTTGAAAGACTTGCCTCAAATCCATGGCCAGAGTGGCCTAAGGTAAAAAAGACTGATTATGGCCATGAAGAGGCAATATCAGTTTTTGGCAAGGATCCAAGAGAGTATTCAACAACGGTAAAGAGTGTTGAGACTGATAAAGACGGAAAACTTAAGAAGATAGTTACAGTTAAGGTACATTTTGAAGGAAGAAGCCTGGTTGAAGAAGCGGGAACAGAAAAAGAGATCCCATGTGATCTTCTTCTTATTGCAGCAGGTTTCACAGGCTGCGAAAGCTATGTAACAGATGCATTTAAGGTTAAGAGAACTGACAGGAATGTAGTTGAAACAAAAGAGGATGACTATCTTACAAATGTAGATAAGGTATTTACAGCAGGAGACATGCATAGAGGCCAGTCTCTGGTTGTTCATGCCATAGTGGAAGGTAAGTCAGCTGCCGCTGAGGTAGATAAATATCTGATGGGATATTAAAAACGTATATATAATAAAAACTCCTTACTGCTTTGTATGGTAAAGAGGGTGCATATCAATATATGTCCTTTTTATGAGATAAGCCGGTAAGGAGTTTTTTAGTTGTTGTTTTTAATACATATCGTCTAAGGTGATTAGTTTGCATCCTATCGCGTTTTCGCTAACATAATCAGAGAAACCGCCAAGGGAAAAGATACAGATCAAAGGATTATTGGCAGGAATATATTTGATCTTATCCATTAATTTATCATATTCTGCTTTATCAAACGGAGAGTTTTTAAACTTACATTCGCCAACCAAAAGAATTTTGTTTCCATTCTTACCAAGTAAGTCTATTTCAATCTGTTTTTGTTTTTTATTTTCATCAAGGACAGTATCCTGATAATCTGAAATATCTGTGAGAATAGGTAGATTGTCCTGCCCTGCATGAGACATTAGATATTCTTTCGCCATTTTCTCAAATATTTTTCCCATAAAATCATGTAAATGATCTTTAACGGATGAATAATAATATGAAGCACCATTATCAGCATTTATAAGGCTGGTAGCTCTATTTACATAACGGAACCAAAACTCTATCATACTGTCGTTAAGGATATAATATGGTTTTTTTGCAACTCTTTTTTCTAATAATTCAGCTTTGACTAGAACTTTTAATGGATAAGTAACGTCATCAACTCCTACATATGAGGCAATCTCACTATTTTTAGTATGACCAGTGGCAACAGCTGAAATAATAGAGTTATATAAAGCTGGATTTTGTTTTTCGTTTGTAATTACGGTTTTAATCTGTTCTTCTGAAAAGTATCCACCGATGGAATAAAACTGTTCAATGATGTTATCTTCTAATGAGTTACAGGTATCAAACTGTTCAATGTATTTTGCAACGCCATTTGTAAGACCGTAGCAGATGGCCTTTTCTTCATTTGTGTAGTTATTTAGAAACTCTGCGGTTTCAAGATAATTGAAGGGTCTTAACTTTAATTCAAGATCGCTTCTGCCGTGCAAAGGGGCCGATTCTGCTAAGACTTCATCTTTCATAAAACTAACCAGTGAACCGCATATAATAAAAAATAGATTTCCATTTTTCCACTTAGTGTCTATCACTTTTTGAAGAACTGATTGTATATAAGGACATTGTTTTGCAAGATAAGGATATTCATCTATAAAGAAAATCAATCTTTCTTTTTCTGCCTTTGATCCGATATATTCAAAAAGGTTTTCAAAGCTATTAAAGCTAATGGTTCCAACCAATTCCGGAGACAGGGCATTTAATACTGATTCAGTCATCATCGATAATAACTCAGTTTCACCGCGTTCGACGGCTGTAAATGAAATGCTTCTGCAATCATGATCATGTATAAATTTATTGATCAGTTTTGTCTTTCCGATACGACGGCGACCATATAAAACAGTCATTACAAAACCGGGATTTTTATATTTTTTATCAAGAATTCTTAATTCAGTTTTTCTTCCTCTAAATACGTCTTGCATGTTATGACCTCCTTTTTATAAAATACCGAAATCAATTTCACCGAAATGCATTTCGGCGAAATTGATTTCGGTGAATAAATTATATCTATAAATTTAAAAAAAAGCAAGGATACTAAACAAATGATCATTACGTCAATTTACTTTTTTAACCTGAAGTGGTATTACTAGATTATGAAAGTAAATTGGGGTGATGAGGAATATAGCAAACATGAACATAATTATAAAACGGATATTAACTGAAAACATAGATAGGGGACTTAATCTTATATGGAAAGTTTTTCAGGAATATGTGGCTCCTTACTATACCAAGGAAGGAATTGATTTTTTTCATTCAACATATATAGATGGAGAACGCTTTAGGAATAAAATAAAAAATGGTGAAGAGATTATGTTTGGCGCATTCGTCCAAAATGAATTGGTGGGTGTGTTGATCCTATCTAGTAATAACACGGTATCTTGTGCATTTGTTGATGGAAGATATCATAGAATGGGGATAGGAAAAGCTCTTTTTGAAATGGTGATTTCTGAACTAAAGCAGCGAGGCGAAAAAGAATTGAAACTCAATGCATCGCCATATGCGATAGAATTTTACCATGCGCTTGGTTTTGAAGATATGGATGTACAGTCTGATTACAACGGAATATTGTATACGCCAATGATATTAAATTTGTCTAAGTAATTTTTTATTTCATTTATGGTGAGAAAGATTTGAAAGGGTTATTAATCACTGTATTTTTTTCGCTTTACGATTATTTGTGAAAAAAATTTGTTGACAATTAAAAGATAAAAGAGTACTATTACGAACATAAAAGCAAAGGCGCTTTTCGGATAACACCCGGAAAGCGCCTTTTTGCGTTGATAATGAGTCAAGCGTCATGACCACGCGAGATGCGAAGCGGGAGCGTTTCGCCCGATATGCCGCCTACGGCTCCGCACGCTTGCCTGCTGCAGGCGGTCGGGAACGGGACCGAAAAAACGATTTGAATAAAAGGAGAAAAGCGCCCGCGGACGGGCGCTTTTCAACGTTGGATCGCGTTTTGGATATGCGGGGAGTTCGCACGGAGCGGAAATCATCAACGGATATTAGATCCCTTTTGTTTTCCGGTCCGTGCCGTGCTCCGCCCGTCGGATCAAAGAGATCCGAAGCTGAACTCGTCCCAGCCGTCCTCCGCGAGCGTGCCGCCCGAGGTGATCAGCATATCCAGCCCGAGAAGAACGATCTTGATCTCGGCGGTTTCGTAGGTCTTTTTCTCTTTCATTTCAAAATACCCCTTTCAATCAGTCG
>CAMKMR010000033.1 GCA_946413945.1 uncultured Lachnospiraceae bacterium
TATCACAGGTATGTCAGAATTTTGCAGAAGCTGATTCAAAGCTTGCAAAGATGTTGTTTTAATAGCTAATAAAAAGCAGCCTTTAATCTGAATCTAATATGCAGACTGTCAATGGTTAAGATAATAGTTTAACTTTTTAGTACTGTATAAGTAAGTGAGGATAAGGGCTGCTGTTTATATTTAATTATGTATAAAAGGGAGTTGCTATGGAAAAAAATACTGAAGAGATACAGAGTAGTATTTATAAATTTAATGAGAGAATTGATGAGATTGATTTTGAAATGGGAAAAATAAAACAGAAAATTGAAAAGTATGTTGAGGCAAAACAAAAGATTAGTAATGCGATGGACTGTGTTTCATATTTTTATCGGAGAAAGATTGGCAGATTAGATTCAATAGATGATAACTATGGACGATGCAATGGTTCTTTAGGAAAGAATTATAGAAGTATATTCAATTCTAGAAAAGAGAAGATAGTGTGTGATAGATATAGTAATATCTATGATTGTATTGAAAGCAATATTAAATATGCAGATGATAAGATCGCTGATTTAGAAGTTGAAAAGAAGATTATCAATCATAAAATAATGGTTCTTCAGGAAGATATTGATAATTTAGAAAATAAAATGTAAAAAGGACAGATAAGTATGAGAACAGATTTGGTTATAAATGATGAGGAATTCATAAATTTATCAAAAAATATCGAGCAATTGGGAGAAAGGCTGGATAATAAAATCGACAATCTTTTAAATGTTATTTATTATGTGACGTGTTATGGAATAACTGATGGCAATGTCAATGAAAATTTAATTAGACTTGCTGAACAAATAGAAAAACTAAGAAGTCAGGTTGATATGTACGCCGATAATGTGTCACAGGATAATATAAAATATATTTCTAAAGTTGATGAGGACGATAGATCAATCTATATGGGAGGAGAGGACGAATAATTGTATACAACTAAAATAAATTACAATGCAGTTGATGTTGCTATTGCACAATTAGATAAAAATCAGGAAAATAGTGAGTTGGGAATTAAAATTTCAAGTATGTTAAATCGCTTTAATGACAGTGTTGGCGATTCTTCGGATGAATTACTAGTTACAGTAAAAAAAATGGATACAACATTTCATGAAGTAATGGAATTAGAAGAAGCGTTGAGGAATTTCCTGCTATCTGCAAAGATGGTTTTTAAGGACATGGATGATTTAAAATGATAATCGTATTTGAAGCGTAATATAATTTAAGAGAAATTGTTATAAATTATATAATACTAAAGGTGGGTAAGGTATGAAAAGAGTTTTTACAGATGAAATAAAAGAAGAAATGTTGACAAGTTTTGAATTGTTAAGTAATAGAGATGAAATTTTTTCAGATGAAATGGATGAAGCAAAGATTGCTGTATATGAAATAATATCAGGTGAACCATATGTTGGTGAGGATGAAATGAATGAAGAGTATAAAAAAATATTGGAGCATTATATTTATCTGAATGATAATGTATCATACAATAGAGCAATGCTTGATGAGGTTTTTAATACGGTAAGACAAGATGATGTGAATTATGGAGAGGTACAGGCTAAACAAAGAAGTGAAACGCTCGATTATTTAAACGAATCATTAAAAAAAATTGCTGAAGGAATTAAAATAACTAAAGTTAATGAACAGGCAATAAAAAAGATAAGTGTTGATGAAAAAGGGAGCGAAGCAGGGCATACAGAATGGGGTGGTTTATTTGGAGAGGTCACGGATTTTTCTGATATAATGGACAAGGCAGGGGATGGCATGACTTCACCTGTATATTCCAAAATATATCATGATGGAAAACCGGATTGGGATGAAATAGATAGATTAATGAAAGATGGGGCAACTTGGTATGAATTACTGGCATTGTCTCAGCTTGTTGATTCATATATGTACACGGATGTAAATGGGGATATGCAAATTAAAGAACTCGAATTTGAAGAATTTATTAACCATTGTTTTGTGCAGGACGATGAGACAATATTTGGAAGTAAGAAATACAGTTTTTCTCCAACGGCAATACAATTAATGGGTTATAGGCAAGTTTGTACTGAAATTAGTAAAGATGAAAATGCAGAATATTTAAATTCAGATGATAAAGAAAGAATAAATGATTATTCCTATAAAGCTTTTGTTTCGGATTCTCTTTTAATGCTAGCATCAGAATATAGTAAAGATGTATATGTAAAACGAGATGATAATAAAGTTGTAAAATTGAAATTTATAAAAAATGATGGCTATGATGCATGTGAAATTACGGTATTAAATCAGTCGGATAATCCGTTTAAAGAAAATGTTAATGAAAAGAAAGATATATATGTTAGTATTTATCAATCAAATTGTTTAAGAAGTTATATTAAAGCTAATAGTAATGCGCTTAATTCTGAAAAAAAAGATCCGGATAAGGTTGTTGTTGAAGCTGCATATGGCAAGATGAAGGAGATAGTGGGTGATGCTACAATTAAGTGGGCGCGAAAAAAAATTAAAGATAGTATTCGTAACACGATTATTGAAGGTCAGTATGATAAAGAGAAGAAAAAAAAAGCAAAAAATGCTTTGGAAGCGTATGATTATGCTGATAGTAAATTAAACCCAGATTTTGATGGTTCGGACACAAATGTATTTGAAAAAATAACTGGCTTGAATAATAGCAGAAATGAATGCATTAATAATAATGCTAAAATTGATGAAAAAAGAAGTGATTTAAAGTTGTTATTATATATTGATGCAGCGGGAGGGTCTGCAACAATGTGCCAGTATGGAGACGAGATAATTATTCATAATATTGTTATCAATAAAAAGGAACTTACAAATAGATTGGCATATTACGAACATAAGAAAGGTATACATATTTCATATGATGAATATATAGATTATATCAATAATATAAGTAATCCTGATTTGAATGATAATTCCAAAATGGCCGGATTTGAGGGCTTTGCTTCAAAACATTTTGATAATGATACAGAATATAAGGCTTTTGTAAAAGAAAGAGAGAATCAAAAATGAAAATAATCAAGAGTGCTATTTACATATTATTAATAATAACAAATATATTTTTTATCTCTTACTTTATAAATGATAAGATTCAGGAAAAAAAATATCAGGATGATTTAAGAAAAAAAATAGAGTTATCTAATGAAAAATGTCGATATTATGATGCGGCAGGATCTTATGCCAAAGTTTATAGTAATGGTGAGTTGAAGGTTTTTAGTATTGATAGTAAAGAGTTAAAAACAAGACTTGCTTATTATAAGAAACGCTTTAATATTGATATTTCGGCAGAAGATTATGAGGGCTACATTGACGAATTAGATAAAAAAGATGAAATACCGGAAAATGAAGAATTTAGAGAGTTTGTAAATAGAATGGAAGAATTGGGAGTATCATCTGGGGAATGCATTGAGTATGAGGATTTTAAATTAGAATATAATAAATCCTAAAATAGCAAATAGTTTAAAGACGTAAAGAAGGAAATGACTGGTTAAATGAAAAAAATAAAGTGGTGTATAATATTATTAATTCTAAGTGATGTACTATTTATATCATATTATGTGAATGATAAATATAAAGAAAAAAAAGAACAAGAACGTTATGAAAAAGAGTATAAAATATCTCGTGAAAAGTGGAGATATTTGTTTGATTATTTTGATGCTGCGGGGTGGTATCTCGGAATTGATAGTGATGGAAAATTGTTTTTTTATGAAACTAATACGGATGAATTGGAAACAAGACTTGCTTATTATAAGAAAAAAACCAAAGTAAATATTTCAACTGATGAATACGTTGAATATTTACATTATTTAGAAGAAACAGATGAAATGCCAGATAATGAATTGATGGCGGATTTTGTGCATTTTGTTGTATATAGTGGAATAACTAGAGGGGTATGTGATGACTATCGTGATTTTTGGTATGATAAATATAAAGGAAATCAATGATTTTTGAATTATTAGAAAACCACTTCCTCAAGACGGACATGTTTAGTCCGCTTGAGGAGGTGGTTTTTGGCATTATTATCGTGAATTCATTGGTACATATGCGTTTTTTGGAGCTATAGACTTATAAGCAGGACGGATGATCTTTCCGTTGTTGGCTAGCTCTTCGATACGGTGAGCTGACCAGCCTACTATTCTTGCCATAGCAAAGAGTGGTGTATATAACTCTTCAGGAAGTCCGAGCATTGAATATTCAGAAGTTTACATAAATAGCATCGTGTTGTGCATGATTCATAAAGATAGTGGCGGGGCGTATTAATATGTGCTAATAGTGTTGACTTCTGTGATTGTATTTTTTATACTTTAGACACAAAGTTAACAGTTAGCAAACATAGAGAAATCTATGGACGCAAAGCCAGGAGTCTAAGACAAAAATTGTTACGACAGTTCGGTTGCAATGATAATTTGATTATTGTTGCAACCTTTTTTATTTAGAATAGTCGGCCTTAAAAAAATAGCAATAGGGGCTAATGAAGAATATAAACAATTCTGCAAAGATAGGGAGGATTCAATTGAAGAAAATTAAGCGCATATTGTTTGTTATTTTTATTATCAGTTATATATTTTTAGCGGTATTTATCGTTAAAAATAGGATTGCTGATAAAAAAAATAAGGATTTAGAAAGAGAAAGATGCTGGTTATCCTTAGAAAAATGGGGGTATTTTCATGCTGTGGGAGCAGATGCTAAAGTATGCAAATGTGGAAAATTAATAGTATATGATATAAATAGGGCTGAAGCAGAGTGTAGAATTTCTTATTATAATTCTAAGGTCAATGGTGATATTAAGCTAGATGAGTATATGGATTTCCTTTACAAGCTTGAAAATGAAGAGGATATTCCTGAAAATGCTAGATTTAGAGAGTTTCAGGCAAGTATGCCAGATTGGGGTGTAACAAACGGTTTTGACAAAGAATACGAAGAATATCGTGATAAATATTTTAAATAAAATAAAAATACAACATATTATTTAATAAATATAAAGAGGTTACTTAAAAATAGAAATGATAATAAAAAAAATTAAAATAACTGAATCAAAAAAGAAAAAGGCAAAAGTTTTTGTTTTATTTTTTTTAGTGGTAACTTATTTTCTTATGATAGCAATGGTTTTAAATGAATATTTACACAAAAAAAGTGAACAAAAACGTTTAGCTGAAAAAAAGAGAATAGCTTGTGAAAAATGTGATTATTACATAGCAGCGGGAGCACAAGCAACAGTGTGTGATTGTGGGGAACGTATATCATTTAGTTATCCAGGAGCAGGAGACGATGAACTTGAGATGAGACTTGCTTATTATAATAAAAAGACGGGTGTAAATATTTCGGAAAATGAGTATACTGACTTTATTAAAAGCTTTGAAAGTGGATCAGATAAGGCTTGGAGAATGAGAGAAATGGCCTATTTCTTATCAAAAAGTAATGATGATGAATCAGAAATACAATATAACGAAAAAATCAGTGGTTTTAAAACGTTTATTTTAAATTCTGGGATAAACTATGGCTTGGATCAAGAGTATTTAGATTTTGTTAAAGAGTATAAGAAGGGGAATTAAGGAATATGTTCTTGATAAAAGAAAAAAATATAAGGAGCATATTAATGTAGCAGAATAGCCAGAATGGCTGGAAATTAACCTCATTGTGTGTCAGAGATTTTTGAATTATTAGAAAACAACCTCCTCAAGCGGAATAAACATGTCCTTTTGAGGAGGTATTTTTCTGGTTTAAAAGTTTAATGAAGATGAATATTATCTTTCATCCATCGGGATATAGGTGTTTTCTGGGGCGATGGATTTATAAGCGGGACGGATGATCTTTCCGTTGTTGGCAAGCTCTTCTATTCTATGAGCTGACCATCCGACAATTCTTGCCATTGCAAATAATGGAGTGTAGAGTTCTTTTGGAAGGCCAAGCATTGAATATGCAAAACCTGAATAGAAGTCTACATTTACGCATACACCTTTATACATCTTACGGCGTTCGCCGATTATCTCAGGAGCAAGGCGGGCAACTCTTTCATAGAGAGCGAATTCTTCAAGAAGACCTTCATATTTTGCCAGATCTTCAACATAACTGTGGAAGATCTCTGCTCTTGGATCTGATTTTGAATAAACTGCATGGCCTACACCATATATCAGACCCTGTCGGTCAAAGGCATTTCCTTCAAGAAGTGAATTGAGGTAGTCGCTTATGGCGCCTTCATCTTCCCAGTTTGTTACATGCTGCTTTAAATCTTCAAACATCTCTACTACTTTAAGGTTTGCTCCGCCGTGACGAGGGCCTTTAAGAGATGCAAGAGCAGCAGCTATTGCTGAGTATGTATCCGTCTGAGTTGATGTAACAACGTGAGTTGTAAAAGCCGAGTTGTTACCTCCACCGTGATCCATATGAAGCACAAGAGCTGTATCAAGAGCTTTTGCTTCTATATCACTGTATTCTTTATCCGGTCTAAGCAGATGGAGTATATTTTCTGCTATACTGCCTTTTTGAAGGGGCTTATGAATGACCAGACTGTCATTTAATTCATAGTGTCTATAGGCCTGATAACCGTAAATGGCGATCATAGGAAAAAGTGAGATCAGCTGCATGCTCTGTCTAAGAACATTTGGAAGACTGATATTATTTGCCATGTCATCGTATGGATGAAGGGTAAGGAGGCTTCGCATCATTACATTCATCATATCTGATCCGGGAGCTTTCATAACAACGTCGCGGACGAAATTCTTTGGAAGGCTTCTGTAGAATATAAGCTGATCTTCAAAAAGCTTTAATTCTTCTTTATTTGGAAGTTCGCCAAATAATAAAAGGTAAGCAATCTCTTCAAATCCGAAACGATTTTCTTTTTTATAGCCATCGATAAGATTATGGATTTCATATCCTCTGTAGAAAAGGCGACCATAGTCTGGTAGCTCTTCGCCGTCAACTAGTTTCTTGGCACGTACCTCGGCTACATTTGTGAGACCGGCAAGTACGCCCTTACCATTGAGATCACGGAGACCTCGCTTTACATTAAACTTTGTGTAAAGCGATGAAGGGATCTGATCGTTTAATTTTGTCTTTTCTGCTTCTGCATATATCTCCGGTGTGATGGCTGAATATGCATTAACTTCCTTGAATGTAATCTCTGCTGCCAAATTGTTTCCTCCTTTTTTTAACCTTATAGATAATTCCATTAAATGGATAATATAATGAGCCTTATAATTATTACTCCCTGTTAGAAACAAGGATTGCGGTTCTTAATTTTGTAGAATGCGCCCTTGGATTTCTGTAACATTCTTCTTTTGAAGGACGTATTACAATATCCTCTATATCTTCATATATGTGAGATATTTTTCCTTCTTTAAATATTTTTTTAACCATTCTATCTTCACCGGAGTGAAATGTCAGTATGGCGATCCTTCCGCCAGGAGCCATAACAAGAGGTAGTTTATTTAAGAATTCATATAGCACTTCAAATTCTTGATTAACTTCTATTCTTAAAGCCTGAAAAACTCTTGCATAGGTTTTTCTATATAGTTCAGCCTTTTCATCTTTGGTAAGAGATTTTATCTCTTTATTCTTATCAAGAGCATTGCCTATCAGAGAACATAATTCTTTAGTAGTTTTTGGAACTCTGTTGAGATGCTGGGCTTTATCTAATTCCTTAGCGATATCTGCTGCATATTTCTCGTCAGAATTTTCATATAAGATATTGATAAAGACTTCAGGATCTATATCTTTTAATAGATCAGCGGCGCTTTTTCCTTTATTTGGATTAAATCTTAAATCTAAAGGACCGTCTTCTTTCCAGGTAAATCCTCTTGAAGGATCGTCTATCTGCATTGAAGAAACTCCAAGATCTGCTAAAAGAAAATCAAATGGTCCGTATTCTTTAGCTACTTTATCTATATCCCTGAAATTAATATGTACAGGTGTAAATTCTTTCTCGTTAAAACCTTTCTGTCTTATTCTTTCAGTAGTCTTTTTTATCTCTATAGGATCAATATCAAGACTTACTAAATGTCCGGTATGATCAAGTTTTTCAAGCATTTTTGTCGTGTGTCCGCCATAACCTAAGGTACAGTCGATTCCTTTTTCTCCTTCTTTTATCTGAAGAAACCTAAGAATCTCATCTACCATGATAGGAATATGGGTTCCTGCAGGAGTGATACCTTTGTTTATAACATGTTCCTGCTGGGACATATATTTTTCAGGATTTAATTCCTTATATTTTTCATTAAAATGTTTTGGATATTTGCCACTATAATGTGGTCTTCTTTTATGTTCGTTCGTCATATGTGTCCTTTTGTATAATATTTCACAGATAGTTAACATTATAACAGATTTTTTGGAGCAAATTCAAATTCTTTCAATTATTTCTTGATTATTTGAGGGAGTATAAAAAATAATCATGTTTTGTATGAATTTAAAAAAATGGCAGGTTGGGCTCTGCTTAAGAAATATAAAGATGGTTATAAGTGGTCGATTAAAGATGTGTTCAGGTTGACTTTTAAGTGGTTTAGTGATAGCTTTTTAATGTTAGGCTTATATTAGGATAAGTCTCGGAATCTAGTAAGTATAAGATTCGTTTTATTTAGGAGGTAACTAAGGATGAAACTTGCAAACCTTGTAGGAGATCGTTTCAAAGAAAGACCAGCTGATTGCGTTGTTGACAGCCATGCTCTTATGGTACGTGGCGGTTACATTAAATATGTTGCAAATGGAATTTACTCATCATATATGCCGCTTAAGCGTGTTACAAGAAAGATCGAACAGATCATGCGTGAAGAGATGGATGCTATTGATGGACAGGAAGTAACATTTCCGGTTGTAATGCCTGCAACACTTTGGCAGGAGTCAGGACGTTATTCAAGCATCGGTTCTGAGATGGTTCGTTTCACAGATAGAAATGATTCCGGCCTGGTTCTTGGAATGACTCACGAGGAAGCTGCAGTACAGCTCGTTAAGGACTTTGCAAAGACATATGCAAGATATCCTTTTATGATATATCAGATCCAGACAAAGTTTAGAGATGAGGCTCGTCCAAGAGCAGGTCTTATCCGTGTTCGTGAATTCACAATGAAGGACGCATACTCATTCCATACCAGTCAGGAAGATCTTGAAGCATACTATGACAGGGCATATAAGGCATATGATAAGATCTATGCCAGATGCGGAGTGCCTGAAGTTATCGCTGTTAAGTCTGACTCAGGTATGATGGGAGGAAGCGTATCACACGAGTTTATGCTCCTTACACCAATCGGAGAAGACTCTATCGCAATCTGTGATGAATGCGGCTACAGCGCTAATATGGAAGCGGCCCCATCAATTATTGAAGTAGAACGTGATGAAGTTTCAAATGAGATAGAAAAGGTAGCAACTCCAGATCAGGAATCTATTGAAGATGTTTGCAGATTCCTTAATGTTCCTTTTCAAAAGAGCTGCAAGGCTGTTGTATATCAGAAGAACTCAGATGATTCTTATGTAGTTATCTTCCTTCGCGGTGATCTTGAAGTAAATGAAACCAAGGTTACAAACTTTATTGGAGATAACATCCATCCAGCAGTTATTACAGCAGAGTCAGGACTCTGTGCCGGTTACATGGGACCATTTGGACTTGATGCCAAGTGCACAGTTCTTTATGACAGTTCTCTTAAGGGCGCAAATAACCTTGTTGCAGGCGGAAATGAAACAGGCTTCCACTACACAGGTCTTGATATGGAAAGAGATGTAAAAGATGCAGAGTTCGGTGATTTCGCAAAGATCATTGACGGCGGCATCTGCCCTAAGTGCGGTAAGAAGCACATTCATATCCACAGAGGTATTGAAGTTGGTAATATCTTCCAGCTGGGTACAAAGTATACAGAGTCTATGAATATGACATATGTAGATGAAAAGGGAGAAAGCCATTATCCTATCATGGGCTGTTATGGTATCGGTGTTGGAAGACTTGCAGCATCAATCTGTGAGGCCCGTCACGATGATTATGGCCCAATCTGGCCAATCACTATCGCTCCTTGGCAGGTACATATCTGTGCGCTCCGTGCTCACAATAATCCAGAAGTTAAGGCAGCAGCAGATAAACTTTATAATGACCTTTTAGCTAAGGGTATTGAAGTTATCTATGATGATAGAAAAGCTTCAAATGGTGTAATGTTCTCAGACGCAGACCTTCTTGGCGTACCATACCGTGTTATCGTTTCACCTCGTAACTTAGAGGAGAATGCAGTAGAAGTTGTAACAAGAGATAAGTCTCTTCAGGAGAAAGTTAATATTGATAATGCAGCTGATACAATTGCTGAAATGGTAAGAAAAGCCATAGCTGAAATGAATAATGTTCAGTAAATAAATTCGCTGAGATATAATATTCAGTAAGAAAATTGTTACTGATATGAAAGAATGATCAGTAAAAACTATTACTGATATGAAAATAGTTCAGTGAAAAAAATATAAATAAAAGAAAAAAACAGGCGGTCAATCTTTGGCCGCTTTTTTTAGGTCAAAATTGCACTTTTTGTGGCAGATTATGAAAAACTGATTTCTGTAGTTATAGTATTATGAAAGAAGTTAGAGAAAGAGGATTTTTTTTAAAAAATAGTGAAAGATGCACTCCCCCTTAAGTGCATTTTATCATCCTCCTATTTGGAGCAGTGAAAAGAACGCAGCCCTTTTCACTGCTCTTTGCTTTTGTAAGAGCAGTGGATCTGTTTTGGAAGGACATCATTTTTATTTTAAAAGGGTATAGGCTTTGCTTTTGTAAGAGCAGCGGCTTTATTTTGAAAGTGCTTCAGCTTTCTTTGACAGAAAATGGAAATTAGGTTAATTTATATATGGTAAAGTTGATACATGTTTATTGCAATGGTTGTAGTTTTTGGGGCAGTAAACAGGTGTAAAAAACGAATGAAAAATATAAAAATATAAATGGAGGTAGCCTTAATGGCAGTTTTAGCAGGACTTGCTCCAGAAGGAGTGTTTAAATATTTTGAGGAAATCTGTAATATCCCTCATGGATCAGGAAATACAAAGATGATCAGTGATTATGTTGTAGATTTTGCAAAAGAAAGAAATCTAAGATATATACAGGATGACTCAAACAATG
>CAMKMR010000034.1 GCA_946413945.1 uncultured Lachnospiraceae bacterium
GTTTATCCAGGAATGACAAAAGAAAAATTAGATTATATGATACGTGTAATACATGAAGCGGTGAACGAAAAATGATAACGGGACAATTTTTTGTACATATGTCATTTGTTGACAAGAAATTTTAGATAACGTATAATTTTTAATGGATGTTGAACAAATGCCCGGATATTTTTACGGTGTTTTTTAACATAAAAAATACTGACAAAGGGTCAGAATATAAATATTGGAGGTATAAAATGGGTTTTATTCAAGCATTTGCTGGAGCAATCGGAGGAACATTTGCTGATCAGTGGTTAGATTTCTATGGACCACAGGAGGGCGTATCAGCTACAGCAGGTATCTTCCCTGGTTATCCTATGGGACGTAACAACGGTAGAGGAGCTAACACAAAGGGAAATGCCAACATCATTACAAATGGTAGTAAGGTTATCGTTCCTGAAGGAACAGCTCTTATCACAATGCAGGATGGTGCCATTACTAATATCATCACTCAGGTTGGTGGATATATCATGGCAAATGATGATCCTAATGCAAAGTCAATTTTTGCAGGTGATGGATTTATCGATTCACTTGTAAAGTCAACATGGGAAAAGGTTAAGTTCGGTGGTGTTCCAAATACACAGCAGCTTCTTTTCTATGTAAATCTTAAGGAAATTCCAAATAATAAATTCGGTACACAGTCAGAAATCTACTGGGATGATGCATTCTTCGGAACACAGGTAGGTGCATTAACAAGAGGTACATATACTCTTAGAATCACAGATCCTATCCTTTTCGCTAAGAATTTTGTTCCAGTTAAATATCTTACAGCAGGGGCAGAACCATTTGATTTTGCTGATATGGATAATGAGGCTGGAGAGCAGCTCTTCAACGAAGTAGTTGGAAGTCTTTCAGCAGCATTCTCTAACTATACAAATGATCCTTCTAAGGGAAATCGTATGACAAAGATCCAGGGTGATCAGATCGGTTTCGCTCAGGCATTATCAAAGGCTGTAGATGATGGTTATCAGTGGAAGCAGGACAGAGGTCTTGAAATCGTAAAGGTTGCTATCACTGCAATTGAATATGATGATGATACAAAGGAAATGATGAAGGATGTCAAGAGAGCAGACGCTCTTTCTGGCGCAAGAGGAAATTCATTCATGCAGCAGTCAGTTGCAAGAGGTATGCAGGCAGCTGGAGAAAACGGCGGCGGCATGGGCATGGCATTCATGGGAATGGGCATGGGTGCTGCAGGCGGCATGATGAATGGTATGCAGCAGCCTAATAATCCAAGCACATACCAGCCTAACTTCGGTGGACAGCAGATGCAGCAGAATCCATATGGACAGCCAATGCAGCAGAACCCATACGGACAGCCAATGCAGCAGAACCCATACGGACAGCCAATGCAGCAGAACCCATATGGACAGCCACAGCAGCAGAACCCATATGGACAGCCACAGCAGCAGAACCCATACGGACAGCCAATGCAGCAGAACCCATATGGACAGCCACAGCAGCAGAACCCATATGGACAGCCAATGCAGCAGGATCCATATGCACAGCAGGCACAGCCAGCACAGGATATGTCACAGCCAGCTCAGCCAACACAGCCAGCTCAGGGTGGACAGGATCCAACAGCTAAGCTTATTGAGATGAAGAAACTCCTAGATGCAGGCGTTATTTCACAGGAAGAATTTGACAAGGTAAAATCTGAAGTTTTGGGGTTATAATTGATGGATGAGAATAATATAAATGTAGTTAAAACAGATGAGGGTGCCAAAGATGGTCAGGTTAAGTGCCCTAAATGCGGTGCTACTGATATAGCTCTTAATACCAAAACTGGAAAGCTTCGTTGTAATTTCTGTCGTCATGAATTTGATCCTGTTAAGGTTGATATATCTCCGGATATTCAGAACCTTGAAGGAATTAGAGTCGGATCTGGTGCAAGCCAGATCCAGGCTGATACAAAAGATGTAGTTACACTTAAATGTTCAAGCTGCGGGGCTGAAGTAGTTATTGATACTGCATCAGCAACTCAGGCTAGATGCCACTGGTGTAGAAATACTCTTTCAATCAACCAGCAGATACCAAATGGTGCTGTACCGGATGTGGTACTTCCGTTTAAGGTAAATAAGAATGATGCCAGAGCAAAGATCGAAGAATTTGTTAATAAGAGAAAATTCTTTGCACATCCTACATTCACCAAGGAATTTACAACAGAGAATATATGTGGTGTTTATTTCCCATATATGTTAGTTGATGTAAATGCTCATATGACACTTGAAGGTCTTGGTGAAATACAGACAAAGAAGTATACTGTCAAGCAGGGTGATAATGAAGTAACTTATTATGATGCTGATAGATACAGGGTAGGTAGAGATTTTGATATCGCTATTGATGATCTTAGTATCGAGGCAAGTGCCGATAAACTTGATTACAGTTCTAAAGACAAGACAACCAATATCATTAATGCTATCATGCCATTTGATACAGAACATTGTGTTAAATATGACTCGAACTATATCAAGGGTTATACTTCAGAAAAGAGAGATACTGACGTTAGTCAGTTAAAGGATATTACAGAAACTCAGGCATCAGACGTTGCCAGACATTCTATTAAAAGTACTCTTTCAAAATATACCAGAGGTGTATCATGGAAGAGTGAAAACTTCAATATTAAAGGCGAATCATGGACAGCATCTTATCTTCCAGTATGGCTTTACAGCTATCAGGAAAAGAAGAATGGAAAGAGCTGTCTGCATTATGTAGCAGTTAACGGTAGAACCCAGCAGACAATGGGTAGTGTGCCTATCAATAAGACAAAGTTATGGACAGTTTCAATAATCATTGAAATTGTAGCTTTTATTCTGGCACTTATGCTCCAGCTCCAGCCTCATATGGATGATGATAAACCATATAACTGGATACTTCTTGTAGCAGGTGTTGTATTCTATCTGGCAATGTATTCCAGATATAGAAATGCAGGTGCATCCTATAGTTATGAATCCAAGACGAAGTTTACCTTGAGTAACCTAAAGACTATGGATACATTTATTGAAAGCAAGAAGAAGTTAAAAAATTCAAGAATTGAGGATGAGAATAGCTCTTCATTAAAAGGAAAGAATTTCAAGCTTAATCCAGCTGACAAGCTAAATAATATGATGCAAGGCCAAAAATGAAGTTAAAAAAGGTGATTTAATAATTTCTCTTTACTTTTTTAAAAGAATCTAATATACTAAGGCGTATATATTTGAAAAGGCTATGACTAAAGACTTCTTTTAGAAAAGACATTACAGGGAGGATGTTCACCGACTGAGAGACATCCATGACACCTTTAAAAGAGGAACACTTTAAGAGCTGTCTTTCTGAACCAGGGATTTTTATCTTTGTTTGATCAGTCGTGATCAGAATCAAGTAGGAAAGAACGAGTAATACGCGTTAAGTATTTTGAGAGCAGATAGTTGTTCTATCTGAATGCGGGTGGTACCGCGAATAAGATTGTTTATTCGTCCCGGAACTTACAATGTTAAGTTCCGGGACTTTGTGCGTTGCAGAGGTCATATATCTGCCGCGGGCAGATATATGACCTTGGCGAGGCCGCATCACAAGAGCCGCCAGGCGAGATGCCATAAGACAAGAGGCAAAAAGGTGAGATGTCACAAAACAGTAAATTATTTATTTAAAATAAGGAGCAAAAAAAGATGGATTTTAAGAATCAGTACAGAGATAAGACCATCGATAAGATGAGCGAAGCAGACGTTGGATCAACAGTCCGCCTTGCTGGATGGGTTGAAAACATCAGAGATCACGGGGGAGTATCATTTATCGATCTTCGTGATATGTATGGAGTAATGCAGGTTGTTCTTAGAGATACAACTCTTCTTGATGGTATCACAAAGGAACAGGCAATTTCAGTTGAAGGTAAAGTGGATCATAGAGATGAGGAAACATACAATCCTAAGATCCCTACAGGAACTATCGAACTTGAAGCACATTCTATCGATGTACTTGGTAAGGTATATACTCAGCTTCCATTTGAGATCATGACATCAAAGGAAGTTAGAGAAGACGTAAGACTTAAATATCGTTATCTTGATCTTAGAAATGAGAAAGTTAAGGATAATATCCTTTTCAGATCTAAGGTTATCAGCTTCATGAGAAGAAAAATGGAGGATATGGGATTTACAGAGATCCAGACTCCTATTCTTTGCGCCTCATCTCCTGAAGGAGCTCGTGACTATATCGTTCCTTCAAGAAGATATAAGGGTAAGTTCTATGCCCTTCCACAGGCACCACAGCAGTATAAGCAGCTTCTCATGGTTTCAGGTTTTGATAAGTATTTCCAGATTGCTCCTTGCTTTAGAGATGAAGATGCAAGAGCAGATAGAGCACCAGGAGAATTCTATCAGCTTGACTTTGAAATGAGCTTTGCTACACAGGAAGATGTATTCCGTGTAGGTGAAGAAGTTCTTACTTCTGTATTTGAGAAGTTTGCACCAGAAGGATTTGAAGTAACAAAGGCTCCTTATCCAGTTATCAGTTATAAGCAGGCTATGCTGGAATTTGGTTCAGATAAGCCAGATCTTCGTAATCCACTTAGAATAATCGACCTTTCAGAGTTCTTCCAGAGATGTACATTTAAGCCATTCCACGGCAGAACTGTTAGAGCTATAAATGTTCCTAAGAAGCTTTCAAAGGGACAGCATGAAAAGATGCTTAAGTTTGCTCAGTCAATCGGTATGGGCGGACTTGGTTACTTAGAAGTACTTGAAGACGGAAGCTATAAGGGACCTATCGATAAGTTTATTCCAGACGAGATGAAGGAAGAACTTAGAGAGAAGGCTTCTCTTAAGGTTGGAGATACAATATTCTTTATCGCTGATAAGGAAGAGCAGGCAGCTCTTTTTGCCGGACAGATCAGAAATGAACTTGGCAGCCGCCTTGATCTTATTGAGAAGAATGCATATCGTTTCTGCTATGTAAATGACTTCCCAATGTTTGAGAAAGATCCTGAAACAAAGAAGATCGGATTTACCCATAATCCATTCTCTATGCCACAGGGTGGACTTAAGGCACTTAACGAGAAGGATCCTCTTGATATCCTTGCATACCAGTATGATATCGTATGTAACGGTGTTGAGCTTTCTTCAGGTGCTGTTAGAAACCATGATATGGAGATCATGGAGAAGGCATTTGAAATTGCTGGATATTCTAAGGAAGTTCTTGAGAAGAAGTTCGGAGCACTTTACAATGCATTCCAGTTCGGAGCACCTCCACACGCTGGTATGGCTCCAGGTGTAGACAGAATGATCATGCTCCTTCGTAATGAAGAGAACATTCGTGAAGTTATCGCATTCCCAATGAGCGGATCAGCTCAGGATCTTATGTGTGGTGCACCAAACGAAGTTACAGAAATGCAGCTTAGAGAAACACACATTAAGGTAAGAGATTAATAAAGAAGATTAAATCAGATGATCAGGCAGCTTTTGAGACTTCTCATTAGCTGCTTATCATATAATCTGCAGATTTAAAATAGTAAATTAAAGTTTTAAAAATGAAAATAATACAGGGAGGAACAATATGGAGATTACAAACGAAACAATCGATTATGTTGGTATCCTTGCACAGCTTGAACTTTCTGCTGAAGAAAAAGAGCAGGCAAAGAAAGATATGTCAGACATGCTCGAATATGTTAATAAGTTAAATGAGCTTGACACAACAAATGTAGAGCCTATGAGTCACGTTTTCCCACTTAATAATGTTATGAGAGAAGACGTTGTAACAAATGCTGATGACAGTGAGAATATGTTAAAGAATGCTCCTGAAAAGAGCGAAGACAGTTATATCGTACCTAAGACATTTGAGTAAGAAAGTGAGGGCTATTAAATGAGCGATATTTTAGATTTAACAGCCGCAGCCTTAGGTGAAAAGATCGGGGCCAGAGAAATCTCATCTGTAGAAGCAACAACTGCTTATCTTGACAGGATCGAGAAGTTAAATGGCTCTATCAATGCCTATGTTACGGTTGAAAAAGAAGAAGCTCTTAAGAGAGCAAAAGAAATAGATGAAAAAATAGCAGCAGGAGAATTAAAGAGTCCTCTTGCCGGTGTTCCAGTTGCAGTAAAGGATAATATGTGCATTAAAGGATCAAGAACATCTTGTTCATCAAAGATCCTTTCAAATTTCTATCCTACATTTTCATCAACTGCAGTAGAGAAATTACTTGATGCAGGTGCAGTTGTACTGGGACGTACAAACATGGATGAATTTGCCATGGGATCAACATCAGAAACATCTTACTATGGAGCAACTAAGAATCCATGGGATTTAGACCGTGTACCAGGCGGATCATCAGGTGGATCTGCAGCGGCTGTTGCTGCTGATATGTGCGCTACATCCCTTGGTTCAGATACAGGTGGATCTATCCGTCAGCCAGCATCATTCTGCGGCGTTGCAGGTATCAAGCCTACTTACGGAAGAGTATCCCGTTATGGACTTATTGCCTATGGATCATCACTTGACCAGATCGGACCTATCGGTAAGGACGTAAGAGACTGTGCTTTAGTTCTTGAGACTATAGCTGGTCACGATAAGAAAGATTCTACATCTGTAGATAGAGAGGATACAGATTTTACATCAGCTCTTGTTAACGATGTAAAGGGCCTTAAGATCGGTGTCCCTCGTGATTATTTTGCAGAAGGGATCGACCCTGAAGTTAAGGAAAATGTTCTTGATGCTGCAAAAAAGCTTAGAGAAATGGGAGCAGAAGTTGAAGAGTTTGACCTTGGTATGGTTGAATATGCAATCCCTGCTTATTATGTGATCGCCTGTGCTGAAGCGTCCTCTAACCTTGAAAGATTCGATGGTGTTAAGTATGGATATAGAACAAAGGAATATACAGACCTTCACAATATGTATAAGAAGACTCGTTCAGAAGGTTTTGGACCTGAAGTAAAGAGAAGAATCATGCTGGGTTCATTTGTACTTTCATCAGGATATTATGATGCTTATTATGTTAAGGCTTTAAGAGTTAAGGCTCTTATCAAGAAAGCCTTCGACGACGCATTTTCAAAATATGATATCATCCTTGGACCTGTTGCACCTACAACAGCATTAAAGATAGGTGAATCACTTTCAGACCCTATTAAAATGTATCTTGGAGATATTTACACAGTATCAGTTAACTTAGCTGGTCTTCCTGGTATCTCAGTACCATGTGGCTATGATAAGAAGGGAATGCCGATCGGTCTTCAGCTTCTTGGACAGACATTTAATGAGAAGACTATAATCCGTGCAGCTTATGCATTTGAACAGACTTTCCAGGCTAAGAAGCCGGAAGGATTAAATTAAGGAGGGCGAAAGATATGAGCGATAAGAAATATGAAACAGTCATAGGTCTTGAAGTCCATGTTGAGCTCTCAACAAAGACAAAGATCTTTTGCGGATGCTCAACAGAATTCGGTGGAGCACCTAATACACATACATGTCCTGTATGTACTGGTATGCCTGGCTCACTTCCTGTACTTAACAAGGGAGTAGTAGACAGAGCTATAGCAGTAGGACTTGCAACAAATTGTGAGATAACAAGAAATTCAAAGTTCGACAGAAAGAACTATTTCTATCCTGATAATCCACAGAATTATCAGATCTCACAGCTTTATTTCCCAATCTGTCGTAATGGTAAGGTTGAGATCGAAGTAAATGGAGAAAAGAAATTCGTAAGGATCCATGAGATCCATATGGAAGAGGATGCAGGAAAATTAGTCCACGATCCATTTACAGATGAAACATATGTAGACTTTAACAGATCTGGTGTACCTCTTATTGAGATAGTATCAGAGCCGGATATGCGTTCTTCAGATGAAGTAATCGCTTATCTTGATAAGCTTCGCGAGACCATCCAGTACCTTGGAGCATCTGACTGTAAGTTAAATGAAGGTTCAATGAGAGCTGATGTGAACCTTTCTCTTAGAGAAGTTGGTTCAGATAAGTTCGGAACAAGGACTGAGACAAAGAACCTCAATTCGTTCCGTGCTATAAAGAGATGTATCGAAAATGAGATCGGCCGCCAGATGGATATCTTAAATGAAGGCGGACAGGTAGTTCAGGAAACAAGAAGATGGGATGATAATAAGGAATATTCTTATCCAATGCGTTCTAAAGAAGATGCACAGGATTACAGATATTTCCCGGATCCAGACCTTGTACCTATCGTTGTAAGTGACGAGTGGATCGAAGAGATAAGAGCAAAACAGCCTGAATTCAGACCAGCTAAGAAGATCAGATATAAAGAAGAGTATGATCTTCCTGACTATGATATTGATCAGATCACAGCAGAAAAGAAGATGGCTGATATATTTGAAGAAGCAATCTTACTTGGAGCTGAACCAAAGAAAGTATCTAACTGGCTTATGGTTGAAACTATGCGTCTTATGAAAGAGACTCAGACAGATGCTGATAAGCTTTCATTTAGTGCTGCTAACTTAGCTAAGCTTATTAAACTGCTTGATTCAAAAGAGATCAATGGTAAAGTTGCAAAGGAAGTTTTCGAATTAGTATTTAAGGAAGACATAGATCCTGAGGTTTATGTTAAAGAGAATAATCTTTCAACAAAGGCTGATGCTGGTGAGTTAGAGGAAGTAGTTGAAAAGGCTATTGAAGCAAATCCAAAGGCAGTAGAAGATATCAGAGCCGGTAAGGGTAAAGCTATTGGCGCTATAGTTGGATTTGTAATGAAGGAAATGAAGGGTAAATGTGACCCTGGTGAGGTAAATAAACTTATTTCTTCAAAACTTGGATTATAATAATGAAATATAAAACCAGAGATAAATATAGAAAATTTATTACATTTCTGATCGGCAGCTTTATATTAGCTGTCGAATCAGGAATGTTTGGATATTTATGGATCAAGTATTATGGATTAGACCTGCACATGGTAACATTTAAAGAAGCTAATTATCTTATGATAATTCTTTATGCGGCCATAATGTATGCGTTTACCAGCCTTTTTGGAGGCTATAAATTCGGCCATCTTACTATTATGGATCTTATTTATTCTCAAGGCCTTGGCATGGCTGTGAGTAATGTGATAACTTATGCAGTTGTGTGCCTTACCTTAAGAGAGATTGTTTTACCTGGCAGAATGCTGGTACTGTGTCTTTATGATATGCTGGTGATAGTCATTTATAATTTCCTTATATATGAAATTGAGATGAAACTTTATCCACCAAGAAAACTTCTTCTTATCTATGGCGACAAGGGGTCTTCAGAAATGAAGAATATGTTTGGAGCAAGAAAAGATAAGTTTGAGATAATGGATGAAGTCGATTATAGAAATCCGATTTCTTATCTAAAGGAAAAGATGGAATTATCTGATGGCGTGATCCTTCATAGAGTAAGTGCAGAAAAAAGAGACGCTATTCTTCGTATATGCTATGCCAATGATATAAGGGCATATATTGTGCCAAATATCGGGGATATAGTGGTATGGAGTTGTGGTGATACACATCTTTTTGATGCTCCGGTGCTTATCACAAAAGAACATGGACTTAACTATGTCGAAGCTTTTTTTAAGAGATTCTTTGACATTATACTTTCTCTTATCCTTATAGTTTTATTTTCGCCTATAATGATGTTTATCACGATTGCTGTCAAATTATACGATGGCGGACCTGTTATCTATAAGCAGGTGAGAGTTACAAAGGATGGGAAGAAATTTAATATCCTTAAATTCAGATCCATGAGTGTAGATTCAGAAAAAAATGGAGCCAGACTGGCAGGAAAAAATGATTCCAGGATCACACCGGTTGGACATGTTATCAGAAATCTTCATGTGGATGAGATTCCTCAGCTTATCAATGTGCTTAAGGGAGATATGTCCATGGTGGGACCAAGACCTGAAAGACCGGAGATCATCGAAAAATACATTAAAGACATACCGGAATTTAATTACAGACTTAAAGTTAAGGCAGGACTTACAGGTTATTCCCAGGTGTATGGAAGATACAAAACTACAGCTTATAATAAGCTGAAGATGGATATCCTCTATATTGAACATTATTCCATCATTTTAGACATTAAGATACTTCTTCTTACATTTAAGATCCTTTTCCAGAAGGAAAATTCGGAAGGGCTTGATGATGGTGAAACAAGAGCAAAGTCAAGCTGACTAGGACAGGATAAAAAGGCTTAAGTCATAGGACAGTATAAATAAGTTTAAGACCAAGATAAGATATTTGCATTTTATTTTTAAATGTAGTAAGGTTATCAATAAAAAAAGGAATATTTATATGAGTAAAGTAAATGACGAATTTACAGAAGAAAAAGAAAAAAAGGGCATAAGCTCTAATTCAAAGTGGGGTATTGCATTTATTTTAGAACTTATCATCATAGCAGTTATGAGCCTTTTCATAGTAAAGAACTATGTTCATGATAAGTACGGAATATTAAATGTTGAAAATATAGACGAGAAAGATCTCGGAATAAACGAGGGTGTGAAGATAGAAGGTTATACCAATATTGCTTTGTTTGGTATGGACTCAAGAGATGGTTCTCTTGGTGAAGGAAATCGAAGTGATTCAATAATGATAGCCTCTATCAATAATAAAACCAAAGATGTAAAGATAGTATCAGTTTTCAGAGATACCACTACAGAACTTCAGAATGAAGATAAGGACATTATAAAGGTCAATGCAGCATACGCTTATGGCGGACCTAAGATGGCTGTACAGACTTTAAATGCCAACTTCGATCTTAATATTTCGGAATATGTATCAATAAACTGGGAAGGCATGATCCGTGCTGTCGACCAGCTGGGAGGAGTAGATATACATATCGAAGAAGAAGAGATCGAATATGTAAATGAGTATATTAAAGATATCATGGTAAATACAGGAATTGCTTCTGATGGTGTCTATAATACCGGAGACCAGACTTTAAATGGTGTTCAGGCTACAGCCTATTGCCGTATAAGATATACAGGAATGGGAGATATCACAAGAACAGAGCGCCAGAGAGAAGTTATCACTCAGATGCTTGCTAAGCTTAAGAAGTCAGATTTTAAGACTATCGATGCTATTATCGACGAAGTATTTCCAT
>CAMKMR010000035.1 GCA_946413945.1 uncultured Lachnospiraceae bacterium
ACGAGCTTGAATTTAAAGAATTGTTTGCATGTAATACTTATGTTTATTTATGGGGACAGCATCCTCTTGCAAAAAATAAGGCGATCTCTATAAAGGAATTAGAAGATTATCCTTGTCTTTCTTTTGATCAGGGAAAGAGTTCTTCGCTGTTTTTAGCGGAAGAGCAGCTTTCAACTTATGATTATGTTCGTCTTATTAAGGCAAATGATAGAGCGACAATGCTTAACCTTATGGTGGGACTTAATGCATATACGCTATGTTCAGGTATCATAAGTGAAGATTTAAATGGCTCTGCCTATAAGGCAGTTCCTCTTAAGGAAAGTGAACTGATGCATATAGGTTATATAAAGAGAAAAGGGGCAAATGTCAGCCCTCTGGGGGAACTTTATATAGCTGAACTGAATAAGTATAAAGATCAGGTGAAATAAGAAAGTTAAGCTGATGTTAAAATAAGAAAAGAAAAAATGAATCTAAGCTGATATATGGAGCAATAGAAGATAAAAATGAATCTAAGCTGATTTATGGATCGGTAGAAGATAAGTTGATTAAAAAAATCCAGTGATATATTTTATCACTGGATTTTTTTAGACTTGCGCAAGTTATTAGAACTTTGCAGCTCCGTCATAATTATCTTTTATTGTATGAGTCTCGCGATATTCGTTTACTCTAGCCTGGATTCTTTCTCTTGGATCAAGAAGTGAGCTAAGAGATGCATTATGGTTAAGGTGATCAATGATGATAGCGATATATTTACTCATATCTGCTGAAAGGTACCAGTCACGAGTAAAGAGTTCAGGATTCTGGTAAACAACATTTGTTGTGATGACCTTATCAATGATTCCCTTGCTATATGCATCGTCGAACACATCAAGACCTGCAGTGAAGAGACCAAATGTAGAAAGGCAGAATACACGCTTAGCCTTACGCTCTTTTAACTGTCTTGCAACATCAAGCATTGATTCACCAGATGCGATCATATCATCGATAATGATAACGTCCTTACCTTCAACTGAATCACCAAGGAATTCATGAGCAACGATAGGGTTCTTACCATTAACAACCTTAGAATAATCTCTTCTCTTATAGAACATTCCAACGTCAACTCCAACGTGGTTAGCGAAGTAGATAGCTCTGTGCATTGCACCTTCATCAGGGCTGATCACCATAAGGTGATCCTTGTCTAACTGAAGGTCATTTATATTTTTGAGGAGACATTTGATGAACTGGTATGTAGGCATTACATTTTCAAATCCTGAAAGAGGAATTGAATTCTGTACACGAGGGTCGTGAGCATCAAATGTGATAATGTTTGAAACGCCGTAAAAATTGCACAGTTCCTGAAGAGCAAGAGCACAGTCAAGAGATTCTCTCTTGTTACGCTTATGCTGTCTTGACTCATAGAGGAAAGGCATGATTATGTTAAGACGGTTTGCCTTACCACCGATAGCAGCGATAACACGCTTTAAATCCTGGAAATGATCATCAGGTGACATTGGAATCTCATGTCCGCCTAAATTGTATTTTACATTGTAATTTGTAACATCAGCTAAAAGATAAAGGTCTGTTCCTCTTACTGATTCAGAGAGGGTTCCTTTAGCTTCACCAGATGCAAATCTTGGGCAGCTTGATTCAATGATATAGCTGTCTCTTTCATATCCGTTGAAAACAAAGTTGTTTTCATTGAGATTTCTTTCTTTTCTCCATTTAACGAGATACTGATTAACCTTATCTCCCATTGCAGTACAGCTCTGTAATGGAATTATTCCTAATTTGCCTACTGGAACAGTTACAAGTTTACTTGAGTCTGGCATTTCTTTCTCCTCCAAGTGTTTTGATTATTTATTTTTATTTAAAAAAGCATTTTGCTTTTTTTGATAGCGTATATTTTTTCCAAAAATATTGAAAAAATCATATTTTTCAACAAAACGAGACATAAGTCTTTCGCTATAGGCCAGTCTGAAATCCTGAAGTGAAAGATTAGTAGTAATGATCGTCGACTTACTTGAAATGAGTCTTTGATTTACAACTTCAAACAACTGAGAAGCAGTGAAATTGTTCCTTGTCTCTGTGCCTAAGTCATCTATCACTAATAGATCGGCATTATATACTAACTCATATACAGGTTCGATCTTAGCTTTTATCTCACTATCATAGGACATTATATATTTTGATAAAATGTCTTCAAAGAGCTCGTTTGCAGAGAGATATAGAACCGAGTGTCCGCTCTCTATCAGCTCTTTCGAAATTGCATGCGAAAGGAAGGACTTACCAAGTCCTGCCTCGCCGTATATTAATATATTTTTACCACTTTTGTCAAATGATTTTGTAAACTCTTTTGCTTTTGAAAGTTTATCTACCATATTGTCATATGGTGATTTTTTATAACCCGGCATAAGTTCGCGACTATAATATGAAAGAGTAAAGTTCTCAAAACTTTCTTCCTTTATAATATCAGCATGACTGGACTGCTTATAAAGAATCTCAGAGAGTCTTTTTTTATAGCATTCACATCGCTTTCCATTCACAAAGCCTTCATCCTTACAGATAGGGCAGGAATAGTGAATAGTAAGATAATCTGCCGGATATCCGTTTAAAGTAAGAAGAGCAGTTTTTCTATCATTAAGGGCCTTAAGCTTTTCTTTCCTTTGGACAGCAGCCTCAGGAGTATTAAGCTGAGGATTCTTTAGTCTGTTCTTAATGAAAGTAGTATTGATAAGGGAAATCTCTGTATCAATATCACTGATCTCGGGCACTGCCTCATAAACCTCATCCTTATGATCAGATAAGCTGCGCAGAGCGTCCGATTTAAGTCTGCTGTAAATGTTACTTATTTCATTTTTAGCTATGATATAAAAATTACTCAACTTTCTTTAACCTCATCCATGTAAAGGTCTTCTATCATCTGAAGATCATCTGAATAGTCAGTCTGCTTAAATGAATTAATGCTGCGTTTGTTAGCTGTATAATTTGAATTGTTTGATGCAGCTTTTAAGTTAGACTTCTGATATCTTTCAACATCAGAAATGGTCCTTACATTAGCCTTGTACCAATTTTCCAATATACCGTCTACATAGTTCATTGTAGCCTTTGCAGGGCTGTTAACAATAGCAATTTCACAGGCTTTAAGTATTATAGCATCGTCGAAGACTAACTGGGTAGTCCATTTATCAATTAATGCTTTTTCCTGTTCATTAATAGAATGCCACTGGATGCCAAGTTTATCAAGTATTTTACCATAAAGTGTGAAATAACGGGATGTGAATTCTTTTGCCTCGTCTCTTGTTGTTAAGCCGGCCTCGTACCAGTTGATAGCTACTTTCTCGAAAAATTTAGCACTGGTTTTCTGAATCTCTCCACAGTATTCAAGCAGGTATTCGCAAAGATCAAATGAGAACCTTAGTTCATCATGTATATATATGATAGAATTAATATCTGCCTGAGCAAGTTCACGTCTGAAATAGGCCTCAGCTTCATTTCTAAGATCCATGATCTCGCCGTCCTGAAGCTTAAGATTAAGCTGATCTACACTGAGACGCTTCTTTGAAGGGAGCTTCTTTTCAAGTTTAGTATCTGCTTCTTTCTTTTCAGTTTCTTTCTTTTCAGCTTCTTTTATTTCACTGTCTTTACTTTCTTCCTGCTTTTTTTCATTCTTTGTAAAGGCGATGATATTCATAAGCTCATCATCATCTTCTTTTGAAGGTTTATTAAGTTTATCTTCTAATTTAAGAAGAGTGATGCTGTAAGTATCCTCGTCTTTATCATATTTCAGATCAAGGGCACCTTTTGAGATCCAGTATTTGATCCCGCGGCATACATCCTTATCCTGACAAACAAGCTTGTCTGCGATAGATGAAACTGTTGCACCGGTATTAGCCTGAAATAATCTTACCAGATAAATGTAAAGTTTTACGAATTCTCCGCCAGCCTCTGGCATATACTGATCTATAAAGATGTTGGAGATTGTTGTGAAGTTTTCCTGATTGTCTGTTCTTACTTTGATGTATCCCATGTTAGTCCTTTTCTATACCCTTGTTTCATACCTTTTTTTGCTTTTAGATTTCCTTAAAATCTGATTCGCAATTGGATTATATATTAGTTGTTTTTTTATTGCAAATCGGCCGCCTGTTGATAAAATTTTGTTGATTTTGTTGATAAATGAAACTGCCCTTAGATCTAACTGTCGAAAAGGCCTATAAATAAAGAAAGACAGGAAAAATATAGATAAAATAAAGTACTTGATAAGTTGTTGATAAAATGAAAAAAACCGGTCTTAATGATAAGACCGGAATTTTGTGGATAATGTTGATAATTATTTTTCTAAGAGCTGAACGCCGATAGAATCTATATTACCGGCCCCCATGGTTATCAACATATCATTGTTATTTACATGATTTTTAAAATAATTTTTTATGGCTTCAAAATCACCGAGATAAATGGCATCGCAGCCAAGATCTTTTAATTCTCTTTCAAGATCTTTAGATGAGATAGTACCATCATCAATCTCTCTTGCAGCATATATATCAGCAAGAAGGACGTGGTCACAGACTGAAAGTGCCTTAGCAAAATCTTTAAGTAATGCTTTGGTACGTGAATATGTATGTGGCTGGAAGGCGCACCATAATTCATTCTTTACAACAGATCTTCCTACCTTAAGGGTAGCTGCGATCTCAGTTGGATGATGAGCATAATCATCGATGACAGTAACATTTCCAGCTAGGGTGCCCTTATATTCAAATCTTCTATGAGCAGAAGCACAGTTCTTTAAACCTTCCTTTATAGAAGAAATATCAAGACCAAGGAAAAGAGATGAAGCGATGGCTGAAAGAGAATTCATAGCATTATGGCTTCCTGTAACTGAAAGTTCGATATGGTCTAAAAATTCACCTTTTATATAAAGGTCATAAGAAGGGTGGCCTTCATCGTTTAAAGTAACATTTTTAGCCTGATAGTCATTTCCATCATTCATGCCGAAAGTTACTAAACTACATCCTTTATCCTTTACGGCAGCCTTTATATCTTCAAGATAAGGCATATCTCCGTTTACAACTAAGAGGCCGCCGTCTTTAAGGTTGGTTGAGAATTTAGCAAAAGACTTAACGATATTATCAAGGTTTTTAAAGAAATCCAGATGGTCATTATCTATATTTAAAATGATACTTACATATGGATAGAATGAATGGAAGCTGTTTGTGTATTCACATGCTTCGGTAATGAAGTATGGGGAAGAACCAACGCGGATGTTTCCACCTATAAGGTTAAGCATGCCTCCGATAGATATTGTTGGATCCTTTGCAGCAGCCATAAAGATATGGGAAAGCATAGAAGTTGTAGTAGTCTTTCCATGAGTACCACTTACGGCAATGGAATATTTATAATTTTCCATTATCTGTCCAAGGAGTTCGGCACGGGTAAGGAGTGGAAGATTTTTATTCTTTGCTGCCTGTAATTCTTCATTGTCGCTGGAAATAGCAGCTGTATAAACAACAAGATCGATATCTGGCTCTGATGCTATATTAGAAGCATATTGTCCAAAATAAACCTTTATTCCTCTATCTGTAAGAAGTTTTGTAGTTTCAGATTCCTTCATATCAGAACCTGTGACCTTAAAACCTTCTTTATTAAGTATTTCTGCAAGTCCGCTCATGCTTATTCCGCCGATACCGATGAAATGAACATGACAAGGCTTTGTAAAATCAACCTGATACATATTAAATGTACTTCCTTTCGATAATAATGATATTTATTTCAAGTTCCAGCTGATTCTGGCTGAAGAGTTGAAAAATAAAAAAACAAATTTCATTATAACACACTGAAGGATAATTTTAAACATTCTGACTTTAAGTTTGATCGAAGCTTACTTTTGATCGAAGCGTCTTGTGATTGACACCCTTAGTGGGTTGTGGCATATTTAAAAGGATAGATTTTAGTTGGTGGGGCTTATGGTTAACTAACTAGTAAGAAAGAGAGACAAAAAAGAAAAGACTATGATTAAAGTCAGAGAAGAAGAATTTGATGTGGTTGTTGTTGGAACTGGAGCTGCAGGACTTTTTGCGGCGCTTTCCATGCCAGATGACCTGAAAGTTCTTATGATAACCAAGGATGAGATCCTTAACAGCGACTCATACCTTGCTCAGGGCGGGATATGTGTTCTTAAAGACCCGGAAGATTTTGATGCATTTTATGAAGATACAATGAAAGCCGGTCATTATGAAAACAGAGAAGAATCTGTAAAGATAATGATCGAAAATTCTCCAAGAGTCATTGACAGGCTTGTAGGTTATGGTGTCGATTTTGAGAGAAACAGCGACGGGACATTTGACTATACAAGGGAAGGCGGGCATTCTACTTTCAGGATCCTTCATCATGAAGATGTTACTGGAAAAGAGATCACAACTAAACTTTTTGAAGCAGTAAAAAAGGCAGATAATATCTGCTTCAGCGAACATACTACAATGATGGATCTTATCACTGAAGGTGAAACATGCCATGGTATTGTTGCTAAGAAAGATGACGAATTTGTCCTTATCTATGCAAAGGAAGTGATCCTTGCTACAGGTGGTATTGGTGGACTCTTTAAGTATTCTACTAACTGGGGACATATTACCGGTGACAGTTTTGCGCTTGCTTTAAAGCATGATATCGAATTGGAGAATCTTAATTATATACAGATACATCCAACAATTTTCTATGAAGATGTACCTG
The DNA here is from genome assembly GCA_946413945.1 of uncultured Lachnospiraceae bacterium. Lineage (GTDB taxonomy): Bacteria > Bacillota > Clostridia > Lachnospirales > Lachnospiraceae > Eubacterium_Q. The sequence continues at coordinate 6,703 of CAMKMR010000035.1, forward strand.
GAAGGAAATTCCTTATTTCTGAATCAGTAAGAGGCGAAGGGGCTATCCTTATTAATAAGGATGGAGAAAGATTTACAGATGAACTAGAGCCTCGTGATGTTGTAACTGCAGCAGAGAAAGAGCAGATGAAGAAAGACAAGCTTCCTTATGTAAGACTTTCATTTGAAAATATCCCTAAGGAAGAAATATTAGGACATTTCCCTAATATATATCAGCATTGCCTTGAAGCCGGATATGATATTACAAAGGAAGCGATTCCTGTAACACCGGCGCAGCATTATCTGATGGGCGGTATCCATACAGATACTTACGGCAGAACTTCTATGAAAAACCTTTATGCTGTGGGAGAGACTGCATGTAACGGGGTTCATGGAGCAAACCGTCTGGCAAGTAATTCACTTCTCGAGAGCCTTATATTTGGTGAAAGAGCAGGATATGTGATCAATGAAGAAATAAGAAGCATTTCTTTAGATAAACCTGCTGTAGATCTTGAAGGGCTTATGGATGAAAAGAAGTGGGCTGAGAATAATAAGAAAATGATCATGAACGAGATTAAGAGAAGGGATAAGAAATTCTATGATAAATGGTGTAACATTTAAGATAAATATTGATGAATATCTTCTTATTGCATTAAAAGAAGATATAACAAGCGAAGATGTTTCGACAGATGCTATTATGCCGGAAGATGCAGCGGGAAAAGCTGATCTTATCTGTAAGCAGGATGGAATAATCTGCGGACTTAAGGTATTTGAGAGGGTTTTTTATCTTTTAGATGAAAACTCAAGATTTGAGACAACTGTAAAAGATGGAGATTTTGTAAAGAAGGGACAGCTTATCGGTGTTATCTATGGTGACATCAAGGCACTTCTTTCAGGAGAGAGAACAGCACTCAACTATCTTCAGAGAATGAGTGGGATCGCTACTTATACAAATAAGTATGTTGAAGTGCTTAAAGGTTCAAAGACAAAGCTTTTAGATACAAGAAAGACTACTCCTGGTATGAGAGCTTTTGAAAAGTATGCTGTAAAGTGCGGTGGAGGCACAAATCATAGATATAATCTTTCGGATGGCGTACTTCTTAAGGATAATCATATTTCTTCAGCAGGTGGAGTAAAGAAAGCTATTGAAATGGCAAGAGACTACGCGCCATTTGTAAGAAAGATTGAAGTAGAAGTTGAAACTTTAGAGCAGCTTAAGGAAGCAATTGAAGCGAAAGCAGATATCATCATGCTGGATAATATGAATCTTGAAACTATGAAGACAGCTGTAGAGATGATAGACGGCAGGGCTGAGATTGAGGTTTCTGGAAATGTTACTGAGGACCGTCTTCGTGACATTGCTTCTATTGGAGTTGACTATGTATCTTCAGGAGCTATAACTTATTCAGCACCTATTATGGATCTCAGTTTAAAAAATATGGTAAAAATTGCAGATTAGGAAAAATATTTCTTGACATTCACTTAATACAGAATAAAATGTAATTTATTATATTAAGAATGGAGATGCAAAATATGGAAAAGAAGGATATCGACTGGGGCTCTCTTGGTTTCGGATATATGGAAACTGATTCGAGCTATGTATCATGGTTTAAAGATGGTAAATGGGATGATGGTGCACTTACATCAGAGCATACTGTGACAATTAGTGAATGTGCTGGAGTTCTTCAGTATTCACAGTCTATCTTTGAAGGACTTAAGGCTTATACAACAAAGGACGGACATATCGTCTGCTTTAGACCTGACCTTAATGCCCAGAGAATGGCTGATTCAGCAGCTCGTCTTGAAATGCCAGTTTTCCCTGTTGATAAATTTGTCGAGGCCGTAGATGAAGTAGTTAAGGCCAATGCAGCATGGGTTCCTCCATTCGGTTCAGGTGCTACACTTTATATAAGACCTTATATGTTCGGTGCAAATTCAGTTATCGGTGTTAAACCGGCTGATGATTATATGTTCAGAATTCTTGTTACTCCCGTTGGCCCTTATTTTAAGGGTGGTTCAAAGCCAATCGTTATCAGAGTAAGTGATTTCGACAGAGCTGCTCCAAGAGGAACAGGAAATATCAAGGCAGGACTTAACTATGCTATGAGTCTTCATGCCATAGTTGATGCTCATAAGAATGGTTTTGCAGAAAATATGTATCTTGATCCTGCAACAAGAACAAAGGTTGAAGAGACTGGTGGAGCAAACTTTATCTTTATTAAAGGTAATACTCTTATTACTCCAAAGTCAGATTCAATCCTTCCTTCTATCACACGTCGTTCACTTGAAGTAGTTGCAAAAGACTACCTTGGAATGGAAGTAGAAGAAAGAGAAGTATTATTTGATGAAGTTGAGACTTTCGATGAATGTGGTCTCTGCGGAACAGCAGCAGTTATCTCACCAGTTGGAAAGATCAATGATCATGGCAGAGAAATCTGTTTCCCAAGTGGAATGGAAGAGATGGGACCTGTTCTTACAAAGCTTCGTAATACACTTACAGGAATTCAGATGGGCGAGATTGAAGGACCAGAAGGTTGGGTTCACACAATTCTTTAATCTGTATTATAGTGAAAGAATTCGTCACTATTTGTGATGGAAGCTAACTTAAAGCGGATATTAAATTGTGATAAAAATAGTAAAAGGGGACAGCATTTTTGCTGGCCCCTTTTGCAGTTATAAGGGCATCCCTTTTACAGGCTCGAATGATATCCCTTTTGCAGGTTATAAGGGGATTGTTGACTTTTATTATAAATCCTTTTATTATAAAGGTGTTTGTTAGGCTTTTTAGACATAAGAAAAGAGAAAAAAATGAAGCAAAAAAGATTTTTGATTATTCTGCTTGGAGCAATAATGCTTCTTTCTTTAACCGCATGTTCTGAGAAAAAATATAGCGATTTAGGTGGAATGACGATCACTCTGCCAAATGACATGAGAAAAATCCGTAATAAAGATGCAACATGGGCTATGACAAATGGCTATATTACAGCGGTAGGTATTAGAACTGACAGTGATGATCTGGAAAAAACGGGACTTGAAGTCAATTCTTTAGCAGATTATGTGGCTGCTTATATAAAAGGTAATGATATACCGGAAGATATAACAGTTAATACAGAGGACGATTATATTTATTTTTCATATAATAAGAAATCAGCTAATCTGACTTATGTTAACTTTTTTTATGACAATGGGGATTATTATTGGCTGGTATCATTTGCATGCCCAAAAGGAAAAACTTTTGATCTTTACAGAAAAGAAATATTTAAATGGGCAGGGACTGTAAAATTTTCAGAGAATTAATTTATTAAGTCTGTTAGAGAGTTAGGCTTTTTAAGAGAACTGGCTTTTTTAGAAAGCTAAGTTTGTTAGAAAATTAAGATCTTTAGAAAATAATTACAGGCTTGTTAAGGTTTAAAAGATGAATAGAAATACATTTTTGCAGAATAGATTTATTCTTTCAGAGCTTGTTAAAAAAGGAATTAAATTAAAGTATAGAAGATCATATTTAGGTATAATCTGGTCACTTTTAGAACCACTTCTTACAATGATGATCCTTACAGTTGTATTTGGGACACTGATGGGAGTAAAGGACAAGGCATTTCCGGTTTATATACTTGCCGGAAGGCTTCTTTATACCTGCTTTTCCCAGTCTACAACAGCAGCTCTTAAATCAATAAGACAAAATGCATCAATGATAAAGAAGATATATGTTCCAAAACTTCTTTATCCAATTTCAGGAATTTTATTTAATTATATTATTTTTTTAATCTCGCTGATAGTGCTCGCAGCAGTGGAAGTGGTTTTGGGAGTTTATCCAACAGTATATCTTTTACTTAGTGTGATCCCTCTTTTATGCTTACTGATGCTTTCAACTGGGGTAGGACTTATACTTTCAACTGTCGGTGTGTTTTTTAGAGATATGGAATATCTTTGGAATGTTGTGCTTATGATGATAATGTATACATCGGCGATATTCTATATGCCTTCAAAGTTGCTTGGAAGCAACTGGGGATTTGTGTTAAAGGTCAATCCTCTTTATTGTATTATAATGAATTTCAGAGACTGCATATTTGGCAGAATGATGAATATCAATTATCTTATTTATTCAGGGCTTTTCGGTATCATTTCTATATTGATAGGCCTTATGATGTTTAAAAAGAATGAAGATAAATTTATCCTTAATATATAGGAATGTAGATATATGAGCGATATAGCATTAAAAGTAAGCGATGTCAGTATGAGATTTAATCTCAGCAAAGAAAAAGTTGATTCGCTTAAAGAATATATGATCAAGCTATTGAAGGGGCAACTCCAGTATGATGAATTCTGGGCCCTTCAGAATATTGATTTTGAGCTTGAAAAAGGGGACAGACTTGGGATACTTGGTTTCAATGGAGC
>CAMKMR010000036.1 GCA_946413945.1 uncultured Lachnospiraceae bacterium
TTAGTAATATGTTCATTTAATAATCCTTTATCTGTATGAACTTCAGTAATTCCATAGTATATTATATACTCATTAAACATATTTTTATCTATTGATGTATATAAATCTTGAATAGTAGGAATAATTGGAAATGAATAATTATATGGTAGATTTCAAACTTTTTGATCTGAGTTGTATGGAGTCGGAGATTTTCAGATGTGAGGTGGAACTAAAAAGGCCTGGACAGATGCTGTTTCCAAGACTTTGCTATTATCCAATGTGCGGCAGGGAATTTGTAAGAAGAGTGATCTGCAGGATTAAGGAGTCCATGCCATTTAAAGAAGGTTGGGGACTTAGTTATGGTAAAGTAATGAACGAAAAAAACACCAAAATGATCATGGGTATTAAGGAAAGTGACATTTATATTGGTTCGCCAACAGAAATGCATATAAAAGGCGACGATATCTATGAGGACGCAGATGCATTTTTGGAAAAAATTGGAATCCGAGATAAGATCATAATACCGTCTTATAAAGACCGTGGAGCAGCAGTAGAGGTACTGCGGCGTTAACAAAAAGGGTGCATATTAGAGCTACTGCAGCGTTTTTGGTTAGTGGGAGGAGTTTTAAATGGATGATTTAACATTTTTAAGCAATATAACGGATAAGCCGGAATTATATCTGGCTGACGAGGATAAGGAAAAGCTTTCGGCAAACCTTGAGCTTCTGGATATAAAAAATGCAAACAGCATTACTGTATATGGGGCAGACATTCAGAAAAAAATGGCTGAACTTTCAGAAATGATGATAAAAAGCGTTGGGGAGACAAACGTTGACGAGATAAGCGATACCATTGATAAAACGGTAGAATATCTGTCTCAGACAGAGGGAAATGAAGAAAAAGGGGAAAGAAGCATTTTCCCTTGGAAAAAGAAGTCTACGGAACTTAATCTGAAGAATAAATATGACATGGTTTCTAAGAATGTTGAGAAGATTGAGAAATCCTTAGAGGCGCATCAGCTTCGTTTGATGAAGGATACGGCGATGCTGAATCAGATCTACAACATGAATCAGGAATATTTTAAGCAGGTTGATCTGAAAATCGCAGCGGCTAGAAATAAGTTAGAAAAGATACAGGCGGGAGAAAAATTGGAGGCTTGTGAGGATATCCGTCCAGAGATAATCGAGCGACTCGAGAGAAAGATAATGGAACTTGAGATCACCAGGACAATAGCGCTTCAGCAGGCGCCACAGATCAGAATGCTTCAGGCAAACGCAGCCGCCATGGCGGACAAGCTTCAGTCAACACTTTATACAGTCATACCACTTTGGAAAAATCAGATAGTTATTGCTTTCGGAGCTGAGCATACAAGAGCGGCCATGGCAACGGATAAAAAACTGACTGACATGTCAAATCAGCTGCTTATAAAGAACGCTCAGAACCTTAAGATGCTTACCGTAGAAACCCAGAGAGCAATGGACGATAACAGGATCGATCCTAAAGCCTTAGGAGAAGCCAACAGGATACTTATCGAAAGCTTTGACGACATAACAAAGATCCAGCAGGAAGGCAAGTTAAAGCGTTACGAAGCCGAGAAAGAACTCACAAGAATCGACACAGAAATGAAAGAACGCCTATACCTTGCCTCAAAATAAGTTAACATAATAATGGACCCTGGGGACAGTCCCCCCTGGTCCATTATTATGTTAACTAAAAAAGGAGAGAAAATGAGGATCATAAATTTAATTGAAAATACAGAGGGAAGGCCTGGTTTTGACTTTGAGCATGGCCTTTCGTTTTATATAGAGACTGAAAATCATAAGCTCTTACTTGATCTTGGCCAGACTGATAAGGCATTGTCAAATGCCACCAAGATTGGCATTGATCTTACTAAAGTTGATACAATGATCTTAAGCCATGGTCATTACGACCATTCCGGGGGTATCATGGCATTTAGCAGGATCAATCCAGCGGCTGAGATTTATATGCAGAAATCTGCCGCAGGAGAGCAGTATGCGGATGATGGCGAACTTTCAATTAACGGCAAAGAAGCATATGATGGCGAAAGCGAAGATAATGTCAAATCAGTGGATGGCGGAGAATCCCCAAATAACGAAAAATCAGCTTCAAATAATTCTAATGCTAAAGATACCGACGAGAGAACACATGCTCGTTACAGATACATCGGGATCGATAAAAAAATCCTAAAGCTAGCTCAGCTTAAAACTATAGAGGGAGACTTGGTGATCGATGATGAGATAGAGCTTTTTACCATAAAAAAGCGCAGCTACAAACTGCCATTTACCAATAAACGCCTTTTGATTAAGACTGAAAATGGCTTTTTCCCGGATACTTTTTGTCATGAGCATTTCCTTGTGATAAAGAAAAATGGCTCTCGCATTCTTATTTCAGGCTGTGCCCATAATGGCATTTTAAGTATTCTTGATGCCTATAAAGAAAAATATGCTTCATTTCCGGACGTTGTGATAAGTGGATTTCATCTGATGGTAAAGCGTGAGTACCGCGAAAATGAACTGAGGGAAATCAGAGATATTGCTGAAAAATTAAATGTGCTTCCGGTGAAATATTTCACTTGTCATTGCACAGGTCTTGCAGCATATGAAGAGATGAAGAAGATAATGGGAGAAAAGCTTGATTATGTGCATTCAGGCCAGGAAATATACATATAGTGCTTATATATATTCCGGAAGGAGATATTAATGCAGTGCTTACGTATATCCCTGTCAGGAGATTATTTTGTAGAGAGAAGATTGGAGAACAGTTGTAATGAGACAGTGTGAATGTTGTAAAAAAGAATATTCTGATAAGCTATATAGGTTTGCTGTCGTGGAAATACATTCAAAAGAAATAGATAGGTCCACAAAGTGGTATATAGGTGGTACAAAAGAAACAATCACAACCCGTATATATGAGAGAGTTGTGGGGTTTGATAGAATTTGTATATGTGATGATTGTATAAAGAAAGAACGTAATAAAGTTGCGGTTGATGGAGTGATCACTACTGCACTTTTTTCAATATTCTTTATAGTCATGGGAAGAATAATTTTAGGGTACTTCAAGCTTTGGTTTATACCCGTTGTTGTTGTGGGAATGTTGCTAGGAACTATAGGGTCATTTATATATTCGCGTAGCAATAATGATGCATTTGTAGCATCAAGAATGAGAAGAATAATGATAGAAAATGCTTCAAAAGTTCGATATCATTTTGTTCCTATGGATTCGAACCTCTATTGTCCTATAAGAAAGAAAATGCCTCTATTTACTATCTTTAAGGAAAAAAGTGGGTTAAAGACAAAAGTTGCTGATGAATTATTTAAAAATATAGTGCTTCCGGGGGATGGTAATAAAAGAGTAGATGAAATTATAGATTTTAAAAAATGAGAACTATAACTGCATAAAGCTATATGTGCAGAAGTCTGCAAGGAAAATGGCTCTTGCCGAAACAGAGAATATAAGAAGCAGGTACCATTTAGCAAAATATTTAAAAGATAGATCAGTAGAATATATGATGTTAGATGATTAAAGAATGTCTAAATCCTAAATTTGCTTGCGTGGTAAAAAAACAATGTGGTAATAAAATGATAACGTATAAAAAAGTCCCAGTGTGCCTGCATGCCACACTGGGACTTTTTTATACATTTAAAACTATCATTAAGCTTTAAGTAATGCTTCAATTTTTTCTTTCATTTTGTTTATGTCCATGCCACCTACGTGATTATCCACAACTTCTCCATTCTTTATGAAGAAGAAACTTGGAATAGACATGACACCAAATGGACGGGCAAGTTCAGGATAATCATCTGTATTTACCTTGCATACCTTTACTTTTCCTTCATAGTCCGTTGCCATTTTTTCTACGATCGGAAGCATCATCTTGCATGGTCCACACCAGTCTGCGTAAAAATCTAGGAGTACTGGTATATCGCTGTTAAGAACTTCTTCGTTAAAATTATCTGTTGTTAATTGTAATGCCATAATATTAATCCTCGCTTTTCTAAAATGTAATTTGATTATAAATGTTACGTAAAAATGTTTTTAGTAAATGTCAAATCTAAGTTTTTTTTGTGAATACTAAGTTTAAATATTTGTAATGCTGTTTTTTTATGCTGATAATGTTATTATACATGCTATAAAAAATGTATCAAGTACGCAAAATATCCATTGTACCTATTCTTCCAGAACTAAAAAAATGGGGCAAAGAAAAACTCTAAAATCTCTAGAAACCCTGCTTTCTAAAATCTCTAGAAGCCCTGCTTTCTTGACAGGTTTTGATTCATTAAGTATAATTTTAAGGTTAAAATGTACTTAAGTTCCTAAAGAGGAGGAAAAAAATAGATGAGATTTGTAGTTGTTGGGTTAGGATCAATGGGAAGACGAAGAATACGTCTGTTAAAACAGATATCAGATAAATTTGAAATAGTTGGAGTTGACAGCAAAATAGAAAGATGTCAACAAGCTGAAAATGAATTAGCGATAACAACAAAGAGCAGCCTCAAGGAGGCATTGGAAGAAAAAAAGACAGATGGTGTGATCATATCAACATCTCCACTTTCTCATGCGTCTATTATTAATGAGGCGTTAAATGCATCTTGCAATGTATTTACAGAATTAAATTTGGTTGCTGACATGTATGATGAAAATATTTCTTTAGCCAAAGAAAAGGGCAAGGTATTATTCTTATCTTCTACATTCCTGTATCGTGATGAGATCAGATATATCAGATCAAAGGTTGAAAAAAACAAGGGACCACTTAATTATAACTATCATGCTGGACAATATCTTCCAGACTGGCATCCTTGGGAATCTATACATAATTATTTTGTTGGAGATAAAAGAACAAACGGCTGCAGAGAACTGTTTGCTATAGAACTTCCTTGGATCATCAAAGTCTTTGGAGAGATAGAATCATTTGAAGTACTTTCAAGCAAGAATACAGAACTTGGAATACAGTATAAGGACAATTACCTTTTACTTGTAAAGCATAAGAACGGAAATAAAGGTGTTTTTGCAGTAGATGTTGTTTCAAGAAAACCTGTAAGAAACCTTGAAATATATGGTGAGAATCTTTATATGACATGGGATGGAAGTCCGGCAGGCCTGCATTTGTATGATTATGAAAAGAAAGTTAATAATAACATCGATCTTTATGACAACACTGTTGATAAACAGGATGGTTATGCAGCTTTTATCATAGAAAATGCGTACAAGAAGGAATTAGAAACATTTATTGATCAGATAAATGGAACCGGAACAGCGGAGCATACTTTTGAAGAGGATCGCCAGGTTCTTTCACTTATTGATGAGATAGAGGCGAGGTAAGTTATGAAGGTTTGTTTTGTTGGAATCGGATCAATTGCAAAAAGGCATATAAGAAATCTTCAGCAAATATGCGATGAATTAAAAATTCAGCTTACTATTGATGCCTTAAGAAGGCAGAATAGCAGTCCTTTGCAGGATATTCAATATATATCAAATGTTTTTACTACAATTGAGGAACTGCCTGATGATTACGATGTAATATTTTTGACAAATCCTACAGAGTATCATGCAGATACATTGATCAGCTTACATGATCATGCTAAGCACTTCTTTATAGAAAAGCCAGTTACATCAATTGATACTATTGATAAATTACAAGAAATAAAACTGCGAGACGATTCCATTTATTATGTGGCTTGTCCTTTGAGATATACAAATGTCATTCAGTATTTAAAGAAGACAATTGATCCCCAAAAGGTTAACTCAGTAAGAAGTATATCTTCAAGTTATCTGCCTGATTGGCGTCCAGGAACAGATTATAGAAATACTTATAGCGCTCATAAGGATCTTGGCGGTGGAGTAGCTATAGATCTGATACATGAGTGGGATTATCTTTCGTTCCTTTTTGGAATGCCAACAGAGGTAAAATCATTTATTGGCAAGGTTTCTGATCTTGAGATCGATAGTGATGATTATGCAATCTATATTGCAAGGTATGCAGATAATATGATCGCAGAGTTACATTTGGATTATTTTGGACGTAAGACTATAAGGACTATCGAGATTTATACAGATGAAGATACTATCGTCGGTGATCTGGTTGCAGGCGAGGTTCGTTATCTTAAGGCTAACAAAATTGTTGATCTAAAATCAGACAGGGATGACTTTCAGAAGCGTGAGCTTATGTTTTTTATTGATGCAATTAATGGAAAAGAAGATGTGCAGAACGATATAGAAGAAGCTGTACGTGTTCTGAAGCTTACACAAGGAATAATTGAGTAAAGATTGAAACTTGCATAAGAAATTATAGAGTAAAAGATTGAAACGTACATAAGAAATTACAGAGTAAAAAATTGGAGGAAAAAATATGAAGGTGCTATTTACAATATGTGGCAGAGCAGGATCAAAGGGAATAAAAAATAAAAATATCCGCGATTTTGTTCAAAGACCATTGCCTTACTATACTTTATCAGCAATTGATCTCTATTTAAAAAAGCATTCAGATGTTGAATATGATATTGTTATAAATTCAGATAGTGATACGTTGCTTGAAATGATGTCAAATTGCGGATTAAGAGAAGTGGATGTGATAAAAAGAGATCCATCCCTTGCTGGAGATAAAGTAGGAAAAATAGATGTTATTTCCAATTGTATGACAATAATGGAGCAGCGCAAGAATACAAAGTATGATGTAGTTGTAGATCTGGATATCACATCACCATTAAGAAAAGTAAGTGATATAGAAAATCTCCTGGATTTACACTTTGAAAAGAAAGCTGATGTTACTACATCTGTTGCACCTGCAAGAAGAAATCCATATTTTAATCAGGTCATGCGTACAGAAAAGGGAGTTAAAAAGGTGATTGACTCTAATTATACAGCAAGACAGCAGGCTCCAGAGATTTTTGATATGAATGCTTCATTGTATGCATATTCACCAGAATATTTATTGACAGGTAAGGGTGTTCTTGATGGCTATTGCGAAGTGATAGAAATGTATGATACGGGAATCTTAGATTTGGATCATGAGAATGATTTTGCTCTTATGGAAGTAATAGCTGAACATTTATTTAAGATTTATCCTGATTTTGCTGAAATTAGAGATAACATTTAAATGTTTTTGCACCTTTTTAGGTGAACTACCTGAAGGAAAGATAGTTGCCGCGGTTATCTGCTGTATGCATATGACTGCGGTTTTTTATAATTCAGGTGAAAGGGAATCAACCATGATAAAGAATGTTATATTTGACTGCTTTGGAACCTTGATAGATACAGGGACAGGATCATTAGATGCTGTAAGGAAAATCTTAAATTCTGTGGGACTTGTCACTGACGAAAAAGATTTCTATAAGGAGTGGAAGAGAATTAAGAAGGAAATGACTTACTCTGAAGAATTCCATTCGGAAAAGGAATTGTTTTTATTAAGCCTTGCAAAAATGTTTGAAAAGTATAATGTCACTGCAGACCCTAAAGTCGAGGTACAGCCGATGATAAAGGTTTTATTTGGGGAAAGAAGGCTATTCCCGGACACTATGGAAACTCTTGAATATCTAAAAAAATCAGGCATTAATTATGCAATAGGTTCCACAACAGATACGGATTCTTTAGAACATTTTCTTGGGATGAATCATTTAGTTGTTCCGCTGGTGTTTACGTCAGAGGATATGAAGGTGTATAAACCACTTCCTGAATTTTATTTAACAATCTTACAAAAAACAGGATGGCAAATCGAGGAAACACTATTTGTGGGAGACAGCCTTTTTGATGATGTAGAGGGGCCTAAGTCGATCAAAATGAGAGCGGCATTGATCGATAGGAACAAAAAATACAAGGGCGATTCCAAGATAAAACCAGATTACATTTTTAATTCATTAATGGATATAAAAAACATTTGGCCAGGAGAAGACATTTTAAATCATGACTAAAGAAGGGTTTTTAAAATTAGTTATGTATTTGGGATTTGGGATGTGATCATTTAAAGTTAAAATTGCAAGTAAAATCAAGGAGTAGACAAGGTGTGTCGGGTGTAAAAATGGCATTTTCTCGCTTTGTGTCGTGTTGTAAAACGCCCAAAAAAGATACCATCTATTCTTAAAGGAGGCAAATAAATGGACCAGAAAAAAATAGGTGGTTTCTTAAAGGAACTCCGCAAGGAAAAAGGAGTGACACAGGAAAAGCTTGCGGAACAATTTAATGTTTCAAGTAGAACGGTATCTCGTTGGGAAAATGGAAATAATATGCCTGATCTGGATATTTTGATTGAAATATCAGATTATTATGAAGTTGACCTTCGAGAAATCCTTAATGGAGAAAGGAAAAGCGAGAATATGGATAAAGAAAATAAAGACATGATATTAAAGGCAGTAGATTACACAAATACTGAGGCAGAAAAGTATAATAAGCGCGTCAGGATCTGTAATTCGGTTGCAATATTACTTATAGCCGTATATATGTTATTAAAGGATGAAAAGATTTATGAAGACAGTTCTTTTATAAGGAATAGCTTAGACTTTGCTCAAGGATTAGCAGTAGGTATGCTTTTGGTTGGCATAATAATGTCCAGTCGTTATGGTGCAAAGGTTAGAGCATTCAAACAAAGAGTGTTTATGAAAAATAAGATGTAGTAAAGTAGATGGTGCTAGTTGAAACAAGCTAAATAAAAACAATCGTAATAAGCTAAGTAAAAACAATCGTAATAGGCTAAGTAAAAACAATCGTAATAAGCTTGACTTTAATCAAGTAAAGTGCTAGCATATCGGTTAGACAAAGCTAACTGATATGCTAGCATACTTTTTGTCGCCGCATAGAGCGGCTTTTTTGATGTCACCGAGTTAGCAAGAACTAACTGCATAACAAATCTGGAGATAGCGGTGATGGTAAGAAAACAGGGAAGCGTTCATAAATACGTTTCCCTTTAAAACGGTACATCGGTTAGTGTAATCTAACTTGTGTTCGCCACATATTTAGTAAAAAAGGAGGAAATAAACAAAATGAAAAAAAGAGGGTTGGTATCCTGGGTGCTTGAGTTCGCTGGGCGAAAACGGGCGTATTTTGTAGGGAGCGTTGTGCTTGCCATGTTTGGTGTGGCAGCATCATTTGTTCCATACCTGATCATTGCAAAGATTGTTGGACAACTTCTTTCAGGAAACAGAGAATGGGATTACTACTTGAAACAGGTGCTTCTGATGGGATTATTCTGGTTGATCCGGGTGGTGCTTCATTCACTGTCGACTGCTTTATCACATGCGGCGACATTTACAGTTCTGGGTGGTATCAGAAAACAGCTTTGTGAGAAACTTTCTAAGATTCCGTTGGGATCTGTACTTGATGATAACAGCGGAAGTTATAAGAATATTATCGTTGAGCGAGTAGATTCAATGGAAACAACGCTGGCGCATATAGTTCCTGAGTTTACTGCTAATATAATACTCCCGATCGTTATGTTTATTTATATAATGAGGATCGATTGGCGAATGGGACTTGCAAATTTCATTGGCGCTATAATAGGCCTCATATTTATGGCGGTCATGATGTATAAGAGTCGTGGCGGATATGAAGTTTCGGTACAGAAAACAAAGAAATTAAATGACACTGCCGTTGAGTATATCAACGGAATAGAGGTTATCAAGGCTTTTGGAAAGACTGGAAGTTCCTATGAGAAATTTGTGACAGCTGCAAGGGAAGGTGCGGATGTGTTTATAGACTGGATGAGGCGATGCATCTGGCCTTCGGCAGGTACCATGACTTTTCTCCCGGCAACATTTTTAGGGGTACTTCCAATAGGACTTCTTCTTGTTAAGAATGGCTCTCTGTCTACTGAAGGATTCATTACCTGTATCATTTTATCAACAGGACTTATCACACCTTTAGTTGTTGCTTTTTCCTATACTGACGACCTTCTGAAGATGGGTACCATTTTCGGTGAAGTGACAGAAATTCTTGAAAGAAAAGATATGGTAAGGCCGACGACAATCGAAAAGAAGCCGGAAGGATCGGATATAACACTTAGAGATGTGAGATTTACATATAAAGACAAAGAAGTTCTCCATGGCATCAATATGAAGATAAGACAAGGTGAGGTTGCAGCCATTGTCGGACCATCCGGATCAGGAAAAAGTACGATCGCGAGGCTGATAGATTCTCTTTGGGATGTGGATTCAGGGGAGATCACGTACGGAGGAGTGGACATTAAGGAACTGCCGTTAGAGTATTACACCGGACAGATAGCTTATGTAGCTCAGGATAATTATCTTTTCGATATGTCGGTTAAGGAAAATATCAGACTGGGAAAGACAGGTGCAACGGATGAAGAAGTAATAAATGCAGCCAAAGCAACAGGCTGTCATGAGTTTATTCTCGGACTTGAAAATGGATATGACACGATAGTCGGTGGTGCGGGAGGCCATCTGTCGGGTGGTGAGAGACAGAGAATATGCATCGCAAGAGCTATGCTTAAGGATGCTCCTGTTGTGATCCTTGACGAAGCAACAGCATATACGGATCCCGAAAATGAGGCGCTGGTACAGATGAGTGTTGCAAAGCTTGTAAAGGGCAGGACACTTATCGTTATCGCACACCGTCTTTCTACAATAGTGGATGCAGATAAGATATTTGTGATAAAGGACGGAAAGGTTGAGGCACAAGGAACACAGGAAGAATTGCTTAAATCCTGTGACCTATATAGGAAGATGTGGAAAGCTCACAGTATGGCAAAGGATAGTGATGGGGAGGTCGCATATGCTTAAAATGATACGAAAGTTTTTTGCTTTTTGCAGTAAAAAGAACAGGAATAAATTCTACGGCTCAGCTGCCCTTGGCGTGCTT
Organism: uncultured Lachnospiraceae bacterium; assembly: GCA_946413945.1. Classification (GTDB taxonomy): domain Bacteria; phylum Bacillota; class Clostridia; order Lachnospirales; family Lachnospiraceae; genus Eubacterium_Q. The sequence continues at coordinate 10,804 of CAMKMR010000036.1, forward strand.
GAAGCGATGTTTACGGCTATGAAGATACCGGCAGCTTTCTTTGCGATAAAGGCAGCTCTTGATCAG
>CAMKMR010000037.1 GCA_946413945.1 uncultured Lachnospiraceae bacterium
GTGGTCTATCTCTATTATTATCCTGTTATCTGGATATTTTCCATTCAGTTCTGCAATGATATTTTTCTTTAATTCCTCATCATTTATATAGAAATTAAATGGTACCAGAAGATCAAAACATATTCTTTTTTCCACATCTGTTTTTTCTAATTGAAAATCATGAATAGTAAGTTCCTTACTTATGTTATTTATAGTTCTTTTTACCTCTGCTTTCACTTCATCTGTCTGCTTATCATCAGTTATAACCGGATCCACATGAATAGAAACCTTACAACATAGTTCATTTTCAACCCTTCTCTCCGCTTCATCTATTATCTTATGAGCTTCAACCATTGAATAATTATATGGGAGTTCTGCGTGAAGATATACAAACACCCTACCAGGACCATAGTCATGAACTACTAAGTCATGTAAAGCAAGTATTTTATTATCTTCTAATACCAGTTCTTTTACTTTCGCCATATATTCTTCATCTGCAGGTTTTCCAAGTAATGGATATAAGGTATCTTTCATGGCAACGAAGCCTGTGTATATGATAAAGAGCGCTACTACTATCCCTCCAAAACCATCTATATGAAATCCAGTTAAATGCTCTACTATTACTGACGCAAGTACAAAAGATGTAGCAATGCAATCTGACTGGCTATCCTTTACTACTGCATTAAGAGTCTCCGAATTAACTTTCTTATTGATATGATGATTATAAACTGCCATAAAGGCCTTTATCAGTATTGAAAATATAAGTATCGATATTGCAAGTCCACTTAATTTAACACTTGTTGGATGAAAAATCTTTGCAAATGATTTTCTGAACAGCTCTGCTCCTACTATCATTATCATTACAGAAATACTCATTCCTGCTATATATTCAATTCTGCCATGTCCGTAAGGATGTTCTGTATCTGCCGGTTTTTCAGCTATTTTAAAACCGATCAGAGTCACAACCGATGACGCCGCATCGCTTAAGTTATTAAATGCATCTGCACTTATAGAAAGTGCATTTGTGATAATTCCTGCAAAAAATTTAACAAGAAATAAAATAATATTAAGACAGATCCCCAATAATCCGGCTTTCTGTCCTAATTTATTTCTATCCATTATTATAAGCCCCCTTTATATAAAATTATTAAAAGACAGTATACTTCATCTACAGAAGTAAAACAATTATGAACTTATCCGCAAATATTTTATCATCTTCTCTGCATAAATATCTGAATCTTGACATACTATATTTACTAATTGTTTTATTTTTGTTAATTCCCTGTTCATAATTTAAAGTTATCTTATATTTAAAGTTTTTTCATAACTCTCTCATTTATTGTTTATTGTTTAAAGAAAAACCTCGTCAGGATTGACGAGGTTTTTCTTTGTTTACTTCCCTTTTATGTCTCATATGCATCCTCTAAACTTATTTCATCCATAGACAACTTAAACTCCTTAGGAAAGTCTAAGTTTTATACGCTTGAATTCTATACATTTTCGCTTCATTTTCATCTAATGCTTCAGATAAAAAATCGCCAGCTGGGTTCTATCCCTTATCTCCAATTTTTCTAATATTACAGATATATAATTTCTCACTGTTCCAAGTGAAAGGAAAAGTTTATCTGCTATTTCCTGGTTTGAAAGCCCCTCTGCCACTAACTGGATAACTGCATATTCCTTATCAGAAATCCCCGCTGCACTGTAATCAAAAGAAGAGTTCTTACTCTGCATTATATCCGGTATTCTTTCAACTACCGCTCCACCAAATACAGTCTGGCCTGACATCGCTGCCCTAAGACTTTCCGGAAGAGCCTTATAATCCTGCTTTAAAAGATACCCCCTTACGCCTATTTTTAGCGCCTGTACGATATATTCCTCATCTGAAAATGTAGTAAGGAGTAGTATCACTGCATCTTTATATTTTGCTAAAACCTCTTTTGCCGCTTCAAGTCCATTCATTTTAGGCATTCTTATATCCATAAGTATGATATCCGGCTTCATCTCTTCATAAAGAGTAAGCGCCTCACTTCCATCATGCCCCTCGGCAACAACTTCAAACTCATTATCTGCCTGAAGTATCATCTTAAGAGACATAGTTATTAGTTCATCATCATCTATTATAATAATCTTTTTCTTTCCCATAATGTCCTCACCCTTATTATTCTATACAAGCATACCAAATCCCTAGCTATCATGACTCATCCTGACATTTGTCAGCAATCTAAGCCCTTAGCTCTTATGTCATTATTAGATTATTTGATCGGAACTCTTACAAATAAGGTAAATCCCTTATCTGTATAGATATTAAGATCTCCTCCGAGGTCTTCAACCCTGTCTTTAATATTTATCAGACCAATGCCACTTTCTCTTCTATCCTCACTACATAGATTTGAAATGATCCTTTGAGCCTCATCTTTATCTATAACTCCATTATCATAAATTTTTAGTTCTGTATACCCCAGGATCTGATGCAACAAAATCTCCGCTTCATTTCCATTGCTGTGATGTCTGATATTTGCCACTGCCTCTCGAAGGATACCAATAAAAGCAAGCTTTACTTCATTTGAAAGTTTCATCTCTGAATCAATATCAAGACTCACCTTAAAATCAGGTATCTCTTTAATTATCTCTTCTACAGATTTACTTATATCTATTGAATCATCATGAAGATCATGGACACTCTGTCTCATTTCCTTCATTGCATCATTTAGTGTTTTATCCAGCATTTCCAGCTGCATAGCTATATTTTCATCACTGTTTACTACTTTTATCGCTCCAAGAAGAAGTATCCCACGGCTCAGCATATGCCCTACATGATCATGAATATCTCTTGCAATCCTGTTTCTTTCTGTAAGGATAGCCACATGCTCCCTTTCTGAAGTCTCTGCAATAAGGCTTCTTTGCTTACTCTGAAATAGCATTTCCTTTTTTCTTGCTTTATCTTCTGACATATGAAGCCTATTTCTAAAACTCTCGATCATATTAGAAATCTTAAATATTATAAAACTGCTTATAAAGAAAAATATCGATGCTATCAGTCTGTAATAAATATGATCCGGCTTACTAATGATAAGCTCAATCCAGTAGATAACATATGTAAGAAAGTAACCTTCTTTCTTTTTTAAATATCCCAGCTCCAATATAATCAGAAAAAAGATGGACATGACGACATTTTGTGTCGTCACGCCATCTACATTTTGTAAGAATATTAATTCAAATGCTATTAAAATCGGTGTTATAAGATCATAATACATACTTTTCCTTTTTACGAACTACTACAAGTCCCCCCAGCATAAGAACTACTGCAAATAAGATCTGCATAAGAAGTGCCAATGTAAATCCATTTTCCCAGATTGTTCCTAATTTATTTGCATCTATCACTTCAGTTCCTTCCACATACCAATAAACCGGTAAAAACTTCGCTATCTTAAGCACTGATTTTGCCATATAAGCTCTTTCAACAAATACTCCGCAGACGAAACTCATTCCAAGGCATGTCATATTCGCCAGCATATCGATGATTCCCTTTTCTTTTGTAAAAGCAGAGAGAAAATATGCCAGTGAAACTCCCGTTAAAACCAGTGCAGCCTCATTAAGTGAATAATACCATATTTTACTTAAATCCGCACCCTTACCAGCAAAAATACTTGATGAAATAACCATGATAGCACCAATTGCAAATCCGAAAGTTAAGATAGAAAGGATCACTTCTACATCTTTTCTTGTATTTGATATCCGGCTTACTATAAGTCTTGCCTTAACATCCTTATCCTTAAATACTTCAAGGATTGCTGCAACGCCAATGCAAAGCAGCATAAGACTTGAATATGCATTAAAAGTAAAGAGCCCTGATAATACTGATTTTTCACTCTTCTTTTCACTCTTTACCATATCTACTTCAGAATCATTTTTTAGGATATTTTCTTTTGCCATATCGGCAGCTTCTTCTTCACTGTATCCTGCCTCAAGAAATGTTTCTACATCTGCAAGATACATACTTATCCTTCTTGACATAAGTACTGATGAAGCAGATGTTTCAAGAGAAAGGTACTCTGCATCTATCCTGCTGCCATTTACTAAAGAATCACCAAATCCTTCAGGGATAACGATAGCATACGCGTAAATATCAAAACGAACGCTGTCATTCAGCTTTTTCATATCTTCCTCTGAATAAACCGTAACCTCTGTTAAAATGTCACTTTCCTTAAGGCATTCTATAAGTGTACGGCTTATAACAGAATCATCCTTGTCACAGTAAGCAACTTTAATCTGACTTAATTCAAATTTTTTCTCATTGGAAGCACTTCCGCTTCTTGCAATGATAGTTCCAAAAACTGCAAATACTATGATATAGCTTATGAGACTTGGCAGTTTTCTGATTATTGTTTTTATCATCGCCTTATAAACTACCATAATTTCTCCTCCTTAATAAAAGCGAACTAACTATTACTGATATTATCACCATCGCTACCATGATAAATATATCCTGATAAAACCTGCTGTCTGCTCCGTAATTTCCTAATCTATAAAGGCAGTCTGTATAAACTGCTGCTGGATTTATCTTATTTAAGATAGGTACATTTTTCTCAACTATCTCTTTCATATTTTCTATCATAAGACCTGATAAAAATGAGCAGAGCATTGAAAATATAATAGGTATCCCGACTAAAAGTGCTTCACTCTTAAAAAATGATGCTATCAATGCTCCACTGGATATTCCTACTGCAGAAGCAAGAAATGCTATAAGTATGGCATATCCTACCGGCATTCCAAGACTTATCTTAAGTACAAATTCAATATAGAGGATAAGTACTGCTCCAGCTAATCCCTGCAATACAGTACAGGCCAGCATTCCTGCAAAGAGCGCTGTCATTTTGTTTGCAGGTGAACATTCAAACCTCTTTCCTCTTTCTGAAAGGTTGGCACAGAATCCCTGAATCATAGAAGTACACATCCATGAACCAAAGAGAGCTGCCATTGCAAGGAGGGCGTAATAGTAATTTGTAAAAGGAGAAAGATTATTCTTAAATGTCTTTCTTGTTACATAATCATTTTTCATGCTGACTGCATATTTTTTTGCAGCAGCTTCTATATTTTCAGGATGATCCTTCATTATCTTATTAAATACTTCTTTACCATTGTTATAGGATTTAAGAATTTCATTTAATAATGTAGAGCTCATACCGTTTTTTGTTACGCTGAGAGTGATCTTTGAGTCATTTTCTAAGATTTCTTCCTGAAAGAATCCTTCGATCTCTTTATTTTTTAAAGCTTTCTCGGCCTCTTCTTTTGACATTTTCTGTAAACTTATCAGCTTTTCATCCCCTTCGGATATCTCTTCTAACATTAAGTAAAAGGAAGTATCATTTTGGGCATCACTTACGTAAGCTATCTCCATTACTTCAAAGTCGTCTGGATTTTCATTATTCTTTATGATACTTCCAAAGCCTAAAGAAAATGCTGATACAAGGATTATAGGAAAAAGGAAGTTCCAGCCTATGCACCATTTTTGTTTTAACAGATCTTTTAATTGATATATAAATAAATGTCCAAACATTAATCCCTCAGCCCCTTTCCTGTTACTTCAAGGAATACATCATTTAAAGTTGGCAGTTCAGTGATTATGCGGCCAAAAGCTATATGCTTTTCTTCAAGATAATTAAGGATATGAATAAGATTATGCTCGCCACCGTCACATTTTATCACTAATTCACTTCCGATTTCTTTTGCTTCATAGATATGGTTAATATCAAGAATGCCTGAAAGAATATCTTTTGCTATATAACTTTCTTCTCCCTTTTTCTTAGGAAGACCTATCTTTATAACCTCTCTATTCTTAAGAGATGCTTTAAGTTCTGCTGATGTACCGCTTACCACATTCTTTCCGTGATCCATGATAACGATGCGGCTGCAAAGCTCCTCAACTTCTTCCATATAATGAGATGTATAGATAACAGTTGTGCCATTTTCATTCATCTTTCTTATTCCCTCCAAGATAGCATTTCTACTTTGAGGATCAACTGCAACTGTAGGCTCATCGAAAATGACCAGTTCCGGCTTATGTGCTATCCCGCAGGCAATATTAAGTCTTCTTAAAAGACCGCCTGATAATTTCTTTGGTCTGTATTTTCTAAAATCCTTAAGTCCTGTAAATTCTAAAGCTTCTTCCACATCCTTTTTTCTTTCTTTTTTATCTTTTATATAAAGACCGCAGAAGAAATCGATATTTTCTTCAACTGTAAGTGTATCTACAACTGCCACATTCTGCATTACAACACCGATACGTTTCTTTATATCGTAGGAATCTCCCTTGATCTTTTCTCCGAAGACTTTTATATCTCCCTTATCATATTTAAGAAGAGAAAGAAGGCAGTTGATAGTTGTAGTCTTTCCTGAACCGTTTGGTCCAAGAAGTCCGAGAATCTCTCCTTTATATACATCCAGCGAGAAATAATCCACCGCCAGCTTTTCACCATATCTTTTTACTAACTGATTTATTGAAACAACTTTTTCCTTCATATATATCTCCTTATTTTTAACATTTATCCCATATTTATCTTTATTTCGCCGCCTTTAAACATCAGCATAGTTTTCACTCAATTTCTGTTTGGGATCTCTTACTTTATGATCCTATTCTATCATCCTCCCGGATAAATACAGGTGCTATCCGTCATGAATGCAATATGACATTTGTCACTTCTTTATCAGGTAAGATCACATAAATCTTAGACACGTAAATTTTTATCCAAATCTTAGGTCGTAAAATCTCCCTCAGATTGACTCTTACGATTCTTTAGGATAATATGTTCTAGTTGACATTTATAGTTAAAAGTTATAACAACGGGGTATTGATCATGATTTATAAAAATGTACTCGAAGCCATGGGACACACACCTTTAATTGAATTAAGCAACATGACTCCTGAAAATTCAGCCAGAGTTCTTGTAAAATATGAAGGTTTAAATGTCGGCGGCTCCATCAAAACAAGAACCGCTTACAATATGATAATCGACGCTGAAAATAAAGGTCTTATAAATAAAGACTCTATAATTGTTGAACCTACCAGTGGAAACCAGGGCATCGGACTCAGCCTTGTAGGAGCCGTAAGAGGTTATAGAACTATAATCATAATGCCCGATTCTGTAAGTGAAGAACGTCGCAAGTTAGTTAAACATTATGGTGCAGAGGTTATCCTTATCCACGATGATGGAGATATAGGAAAATGTATCGATGAATGTCTGAATACCGCTATAAAAATGCAGAAGAAGGATAAAAATGTCTTCGTTCCTCAACAGTTCGTAAATCCTGCTAATAATGAAGCTCAAAGCAAATTTACCGCCAAAGAGATTCTTGATGATGTAGACGGGATAATTGATGGTTTTTGTTCCGGAGTGGGCACTGGAGGCACAATCTCTGGCATCGGTCAGGTCCTTAAAGCTGCATGTCCTGATATAACTATCTGGGCCGTAGAACCAGAAAATGCCGCCATACTTTCCGGTGGCAGCATAGGTACCCATTTACAGATGGGTATCGGAGACGGAATAGTACCCGATAACTTAGATCAATCCATTTACTCAGATATATGTATAATAACTGACGATGAAGCAATAAGAACAGCTAAAGATCTAGCAAGAAAAGAAGGTCTTATGTGCGGCATCTCCAGCGGAACAAATGTATGTGCCGCCCTTAAATTAGCTAAAAAACTCGGCAAAGGAAAGACTGTTGTAACTATCCTTCCTGATACTGCAGAAAGATATTTCAGCACTCCACTTTTTGATGAGTAATATCTATAGAAACTTACCACTTCTAAAATAAAAAATCCAGGCTGTAACAAACACAACCTGGATTTTTGTTATTCCTTAAGGCTTTCATATACAATTTCTTAATTAGCAGAAACATACCGTCTCAAACCTTTATTCCATAGAACATAAGTGACCACACTGATAATTATTAGAAAAACAGCATAGTAAGCGCATCCTTGCATATACTTATTGCCATTAATAATCTCTATCGGAAGATTAACTGCAGAAAAGAATGGCACAACATAAGACAAAACCCAAACCACAACGTTGGGGTATATCCCCCTAGGACGTGATACTAATTCAAATAAGTATTCTGGTATTCCTGTAATTTTACTTGACTTTTCAACCCAGAATGAGAGCATTACAATATTCTGATTGATCAAAAAAAGAAACCATACGCCCATTAATACGCCTATAACATAACCCAAAATTGATAATCCTGTTAAATTTAATCCACGCATGAAATAACACTGGCATACAATAGACACTAATAGTCCTATCGCACTTGCAATATCTATTCGCTGAAAAGAATAATAGAAAAAGGAATTTACAGGACGAATTAACGCATAATCTAGTCCTCCTTCTATTATAGTCTCTTCTAGCATCTCGTGCGATGCAACAAAGAGGAATTGATAGCCCATTTGAATAATATTTGCCGTCGTGATGAGAATCATATAATCTGTTCTTGTTAGTCCCATGATGCTATCCGTATATTGAAAGTATACTACCCCAGCCAGCAATTCTATTCCATAAAACATTATACCAAAAAGAACCGTTAAACTTGCGGTCATTCGATATATCATAAATTCTTCTATACTTTGCTTAAACAACTCTTTATAAATACGAACTTTCATTATGCCCCCATCCCTTCATAATATCGAAATGCCCGCTTTAATAAAGTGTTATATAAAGCAAACAAGACTGTTATTCCAACAATCATTCCAATATTGATCTTCGCGATCAGTAATCCATCCAATCGTCCCATAATCACTTCTGATAATGTACTTCCTACCAATCCAAAAGGATTATATTTTATAACTCGTCCGATGTTGTTAGGAAAGAATTCCAACGGAAATAATAGTCCCGCTAACAACATATATAATCCACGCATAATTGGCTTTAATGGCCACATTTGAATCATTCTAAAACCAAGTAACGATATAAGAGAAAGAACTAAAATCCATAAAACATAGCATAATACAATATAAGCAAGCTTTATAAACAATAATATCAGTGAAGTGCCTTGATTCACGTGAAAATAGATTACAACCGCAAGCAAAACCGGTATACTAATAAAACTTGCACCGAGTGTTTCAAATAATCCCTCATACAGTATATTGATGGGCCGATACAAATATGTTGTTAATCTGCCTGTTTTGACAAGCTGACCTATTTTGAAGCATAAATCAAATGTAAATATTAAGCTTGTTGTATTTGTTAATAGCAAGTAAACTATCAAGTCTCTATAGCTATATCCCTGCACGCTCAATGTTTGAGAACCTTCAAAAATTGCTCGCCATAAAAAAGTTGATATTATCACTCGAAATAAAACGACCGCCACACCAAAAACAAAGTCTGTGCGATAAACAGTAGTCACCATAAATCTATTCCGTGCTGCATACCAGTATTTTCCCATAATACTTATCACCTCAACAAAATATGCTCTGAAGTATTTCCTCTAACTCCATTTTTTCTTCACCTATACTAATAACATTAGCCAAGGAAATATTTTTAAGAACAGCTTCTTCAGATTCTACAAAAACCTTATACTTATTTTCACTTAATTTTTCCATGACTACCCCAGATGCATCAAGATCTGGTCTCGTTCCATCTGTCTCTATTACATAGGTTCGATCTACCTTGTAATTTTCTTTCAACTGTTCTAATGATGTATCTGAAATAATTTTTCCACTTTTTATTAAAATCACTCGATTTGCAAGATTCTCTATATCCTGAATATAATGACTTGTAAAAATAATCGTCGTTTTCTTGTTTTTATTAATATGATTCAAAAAGTCGTATACAAACTTTTGACTAACAATATCCATTCCCAAAGTAGGTTCATCCAAAAATAGAACATCGGGATTATGTATCAAAGAACAGATTAATTCGCACTTTACTCGCTCTCCCAAGGAAAGCTTTCTTACCGGAACTCTCAGCTTGTCCAATACATTTAATCTGATTGCAAGTTCATTTAGGCGCTCATCAAAGTCTGCTCTAGGAATTTCATATATTTCTCTCAGGAGATAAAGTGTATCTATTGGAGGCAAATCCCAATTCAACTGACTTTTTTGGCCTAAAACTACTCCAATCTTCTTTAAAAATCTATACTCTCGCTTATATGGAATCGAATCACTGCATTTTATTTCACCTTCGTCTGGACAGATTATTCCAATAAGCATTTTTATTAATGTTGTTTTCCCTGCCCCATTCGGTCCCAGCAAGCCAACTAATTCACCTTTTTTAACTGAGAGTGACACACTATCTATTGCAGTCCGCTTCTCAACTTTTCTAAAGAAAAAATCAGCCAGCGCACCTCTTACACCCTCTTTTTTTTCAAAATAACTATATGCATAAGATACATCCTTGCACCTGATCACTTCATTATTCATCTCACTTAACAACTCCCTTTGGTATTACTGGTATTCCATCTCCTACAAGATAGAACTTATCCACAAATTCAGGCATTATGACCTGCATGCAATATATTCCTGCGTATGAAAACAGACATTTAGTATAATATACTATTCCTGCCTTATGCAACTTTTCTCTTACATCTAGAATCACATTGGCAAATGTAATTTCT
>CAMKMR010000038.1 GCA_946413945.1 uncultured Lachnospiraceae bacterium
AGCTTTTATGGCGCTTGCAGATACCTGGACCCTTGAAACCTGGACAAAAGAGGTCCTTTCTATAGGAAGGTATTATGAAGGCGATAAGATAATAGGAATATTTAATTTTAGTGAACATGATCGTACTGCATGGATAAATGAAGATGATGGAATATACACAGATATGATAACAGGTAAAAAGATGGAAGCTAGAGGTGTAGATATACCTGCTTATAGTTTTTTTTATTTAAAAAAAGATAAAAAATGATATACTTGCTTTAGACAGCATGATCATGAGAAGAAATATTTCTTTTCAAAACAACACGGAGGAATAAACATGAATATTTCGGACATTGCAAAAATGGCGGGGGTATCCAATGCAGCTGTATCAAGATATTTTAATAATGGATACATTTCTGCAGAAAAAAGGGAAAGAATTGAGAAGGTTGTAAAAGAAACAGGTTATAGACCATCGGTTCAGGCTCAAATGCTTAGAACTAAGAAATCTATGGTTATAGGTGTTGTAACGCCTAAGATGGCATCCCACTCAATTGGTAGTGTTGTTGAAGGAATACTAGGGGTTCTAAACAGCAATGGATATCATATGCTTCTTGCTGTAACACAAAATGATTACAGGAAAGAAGTTGAATATCTTAAGGCCTTTAATGAGGCGCAGGTAGATGGAGTTATCTTAGTAGGAACAGTGTTTACTAAGGAACATAAATCAGTTATGAAGAAGATGAAAGTTCCGGTTGTGGTAGTAGGACAGAAGTTCCCTGGCTATGCATGTGTTTATCATAATGATTATGGGGCAATCTACGAAATGACTAAAAAAGTCATTGAAGAAGGTAGAAGAAGGATCGGCTACATTGGGGTAATGCAGGCTGATAAGGCTGTAGGTTATGACAGACATGAAGGTTTTATAGCTGCTCTTAAAGAGGCAGGCTTAAAGCCGGAAAATATGTATATTGAGACAGCGGAACATTTTACCATGGAAGCTGGATTTGAAGCAGCTGAGGATATATATCACCATTACAGAAATATGGATGCGCTTATCTGCGCAACGGATGAGATTGCAGTAGGAGCCATGAAGGCTTTGCTGGAACATCATGTCAGAGTTCCGGAAGATATACTTATTACAGGAGTAGGGGATTCGACCATTTCTGAAATCGCAGGCCATGGAATATATACTATCCACTATTCTTATGAAGATAGTGGAAGGCTTGGAGCTAAGATGCTGCTTGCTTTAATATCTGACAGTACAGTTCCACTTGAAGAAATAAAGCTGGGATATAATCTTGTTATAAGATAAAGAAATGAAATAATACAAAATCACAAATGAAAAAGGCCTTAATACTTGAAAAAGTGTTGGGGCTTTTTTGAGCTAGCTAAGAAGAAATGCTTGATGAAATGAATGAGGAAGGTTAATGAAAAAAATATATTTAAAATTTATATCTTGTTAGTGTTGTTTGTAATAGCATTTGTAGGGTGTGATAAAACTGATAATAAAACAAAAGAAGCTTCAGAGGGGAATGCAAATATGAAATTGACAATAGAGTATGTATGTGAGGTGTGCAATGTAGACAAATCAGAATTTGACGGCGTCGATTTTGATGCGTTTGTAGACTATTATGATTTGACAGAAGAATCGATAAGTAAGGTAAAACATATTGATATTTTAATTGCTAATTACAAGGAATTGGCTTATAAGATTAAAATGCCAGATTACAAAAAATATTTTAAATATAATACAAATGAACTTAATGTGGAAGAACGGGATAATATTGAGGCAATCTATACTAGGCGTATGTCAGATATGCAAGTGTATACAACTATCTATGATTTTAGGAATGAAATAGTAATGGCAGAAGATTGGGATTTATTAGATATGCCTTTGGAAGACTATATAAAAAAGAAAACCGATGATTCTTTGATGGAAACGATAAAAGAATATTTAGATCAGGCAGATGTTTACAATTGGGTACTAACTGAGAACGATGAAAAATATCCAGATATAAAAGATGCTTGTGATTATTTTGTCCGAGATTGTTATATTGTTATAGTGTTTAAGGATGGAAGCAAATTTGGTGTACATACAGATAGGTTTGACTTTGATACAAAAGAGCATGAAGAAATGTGCATAGAGTTGGTGAAAAAATTAGAAGAACTGGCTGAAAAATGATTTCTATATGGTGATTAAAAGCGGATTAAGATATGGCAATAATGACTCAGTTTTTTGGCAAATGCAAGAGCACCAGATAAAGAGGATGCTGCAATATTATGTAATGCAGCATCCTTTTTATCTGGTGCTTTAATTAGAGACTTAGATTAGTTTTTATTCCTCGTCTATTATTAAATGGCAGGTCTTTATTATGGCTCTTGGAAGGGCGTCTTTTGAATTCTTCCATGGAGCATTTTGATTTCTATAATCATATTTATCGATAAACCAGGATACGTCACCGTTTACTCGTTCAAGACCTTTGAAGAAGCTGTCATTTATCAGTGGGATAAATTCATCTATTTCCTTTTGGGATAGATAGCTTAAGGCGCTGTTATATAAAAGGCCGTAGTGTTCTAAACAAAAGCCTTTACAGTTTTTTAGCTTTTCCTTAAAGTCAGGGTCTTTCTTATACATATGAAATATTGTGTCGATATAACGCTTAAAGATCGGTTCTATTCTTTGGCAGACAAAACAGCTTGAATTAAGATTATCTATATAGGATGATACAGGATTATCTGCTTTTTTTGAGAGGAGAGGCTTTTTCTTTGGTTTATCTTTGGAAGAGAGTGCTTTAAGATCCTTGATAGTCTTATTCATATGGGTATTAAGCATAAGAGCAATGCCAAGGCGGTTTTTTTGCTCATACATCATTTTGATATGCTTAGGGCAAAAACCTAATCTGTCAGTTTCTGCGCGGTTATCATCTTCCATGTAACTTGGACCTAATGTGAATTCTATAGCTTTTTCCTCTAAGTCTTTATAGAGAAGGCAGAGAGGACATTCGCAGTCAGCACTAAAAGCGTCATTTACGGGTATTGTGTAAAGCTGTTCGGCCATTTTTAGTCTCCTTTATATTTAGATTCCTTTGACTTTATAATATTTACATAATAAAATAGGTTGCTATGAAAAGACAATTGATATTTTTACTATTAACATTACTTGCGATGGGAACTATATTCTTTTATTCATCCAGAGACGCTGCAGAGTCAGAGGAGGACTCGGTTGAAGTGGGCATGCTCTTTGGAAAGGTATTTGTTCCTGGTTTTGAGAAAAAAAGTGAAGAAAAACAATATGAATATGCGAGAAAGATAGACCATCCTGTAAGAAAAACGGCACATTTTACAGAATTTATGATCCTTGGAATGCTCTGCTTTGGAAGTCTGCTTCCAGTAAAAGAAGAAAGAGAAAAAAAGAAGGTGATCAAAAGAGCGTTTGCCAGCGCTTTAGTTGCAGTTACTTATTCTGCGACAGATGAATTTCATCAGACTTTTGTGCCTGGAAGAGCGGGCAGGCTTACCGATGTGCTTATAGATTCGGCAGGAGTTATATTTGGAGTCAGCATATTAACACTTATTTTTTTGCTTAAAGTAAGGGATAAAAGAAAATGAAACAGAATATATTATTAAAACTGTCTTATGACGGAGTAAGATATAAGGGCTGGGAACATCAGAAAAATGAAACGCTCACCATCCAGGGGAAACTGGAATTGCTTCTTTATCGTATGTTGATAAAGGAAAAATATGGAGATGAAGTTGTAAAAAAGCTCCAGGACAGACTAAAGGATATAACTGGAAGTTTTGAGGAACAGGCCTTAAAGGAGATCGGTTTTAAGATCCCTACTGTGATCGGAGCCGGAAGAACAGACGCAGGTGTGTCAGCAAAAGAGATGACAGCAAATGTTATCATTGACACAGAAATGTCTTTAGATGAAATACAGGATTATATGAATTTATATCTGCCGGATGATATTGCGGTGCTTTCGGTTAAGAGAGTAAAGGATAATTTTCACAGTAGATTTATGGCGAAAGCAAAAACTTATAGATATTGCTGTTATTATGGCAGGGTAAAACCTGTCTTTGACAGAAAATATGTAAGCTGCCTTACAAAAGAAGTAGATATAGAACTTATGAAAAAAGCAGCTGAAAGTCTTATAGGAAAACATGATTTTAAGAGTTTTTGTGGTAATCCACATATGAAAAAATCTACAGTAAGGACTATAGACAGTATAATAATAGAAAAAGAAGGACCATATATTTATTTTACTTACCATGGGGATGGATTTTTACAGAATATGGTAAGGATAATGACAGGAACTCTTCTTGATATTGGAAGAGGGCTTATAGATGTAGAGGAAATAAAGGATATCTTAGAGGCCTGTGACAGAAAAAAAACAGGACATACAGCTCCTCCTAATGGACTTATGCTTATTAATGTAGAATACTAAAGAAATCTGAAGGTGAAAATAATCAGGGGTAAAAAATCTGGCATCCCCAATGATAAGAAGGTCAAAAAATTTAGGTTCAGAGATTTAGACAAAAGGATAAAATTGTATAAAATATGCAGAAAAAACGGAATAAATGCATAAAATACTACGTTTATTACGTTTTTTTTAATTTTTATGCATAAAATGCTTTTAAAATGAATTATAATGTGTTAGAATCGAAAAACATAAAAGGGAAAGGGGACGAGAACTTATAGTCCCTTTTTTAAGTTATTATTATTTAGGAGATATAGAAAAAATGGACTTGTTTCAGAGCTTAGCAGATTGGTGGAACAATCTAGGAGTCAGCTTTTATAGGTGTTTTATACAGGAACAGAGGTATATGTGGATCCTTAAGGGAGTAGGAACAACACTTCTTATTTCACTTATAGCAGTTATCATAGGTCTTATGATAGGTCTTCTTATCGCTCTTTGTAATCTTTCAAAAAAGAAGGGGCTTAGGCTTATTGGTAAGGTATATACCGATGTTATAAGAGGAACACCATCGGTGACGCAGCTTATGATCATATATTTTGTAATCTTTGCCACAGTTGATCTGCCAAAATTCTTTATTGCGGCAATAGCATTTGGTATTAATTCTGGTGCTTATGTAGCAGAAATAATAAGAGCAGGTATCATGTCAATCGATAAGGGACAGATGGAAGCTGGACGTTCATTAGGACTTTCTCAGGGACAGACAATGAAGCTTATCATTATCCCTCAGGCGGTTAAGAATATTTTCCCAGCTCTCTGCAATGAATTTATAACTCTTGTTAAAGAGACTGCAATCGTTGGTTATATTGGAGTTGAAGATATACAGAAACAGAGTGATTTTATTAAGTCAGCTACATATCTTCCATATATGCCACTTATCGGTGTTGCAGTTGTATATTTTATCCTTATAAAGATTCTTATTATTGGACTAGGAGTTGTAGAAAACTCACTTAGAAAGTCAGACAGGAGGTAATTTAATATGTCACAAGCTATGATAGAAGTTAAAAACCTCCATAAGAATTTTGGAGGCAAGGAAGTATTAAAAGGAATTGATGAGCATGTAGATAAGGGAGAAGTTGTAGTAGTTATCGGACCATCAGGATCTGGTAAGTCTACATTCCTTAGATGCCTTAATCTTCTTGAAATCCCAGATGAGGGAGAAATATATATAGATGGAAAGCATATCAATAAATGGGTCCGACCTGATGATGATATGGCTTCTAAAGAAGCTAAGAAAGTTTATAAAAAAGAGAAAAAAGAATATCTCAAAGAAAGAAAAAAAGAATTAAAGGGTCTTTCAAAGGAAGAAAAGCAGAAAAAAGAACTTTCTTTTAGAGAGGAAGAGGATGTGAATCTTGTAAGACAGAAGATGGGCATGGTTTTCCAGCAATTCAATCTTTTTCCTCATAAGACGATAATTGAAAATGTTATTATGGCGCCAGTTACACTCAAGAAAATGACTGTTGAGGAAGCAACAAAGAAGGGGCTTGAATTACTGGATAAGGTTGGCCTTAAGGATAGAGCAAATGATTATCCAGCACAGCTTTCAGGCGGACAAAAACAGCGTGTAGCTATTGCAAGAGCCCTGGAAATGGATCCGGAGATCATGCTTTTTGATGAGCCTACATCGGCTCTTGATCCGGAAATGGTTGGAGAAGTTCTTGATGTTATGAAGGACCTTGCAGATCAGGGGATGACCATGGTTGTAGTTACTCATGAAATGGGTTTCGCCAGAGAAGTTGGAACAAGACTTTTATTTATAGATGAAGGCGTTGTAGCTGAATCAGGGGATCCAAAGAAAGTATTTGCGGATCCACAGAATGAAAGAACTAAGAGATTTTTCAGCAAGGTTCTATAAACTAAGCAGCTATTACAGAATTCGGTAAAGCAAAGAGACTAGTAATCTAGCTTCTATAAACTCAGTAATGTGTTATAGCCAGATTACAACTAAGTAGGATATTTTATAGGAGAGTATGCTCTCCGGAAAGGAATATATTATGAAGAAAATAAAAAAGATTGCAGCAACTATCGGACTTTTAGCTTTAGCAACATTATCACTCACAGCCTGTGGAAAGAAAAAATCTGCAGATAAGTGGGTTGTTGGTACAAATGCAGAGTTCCCACCATTCGAATATGTTTCAACATCTCAGGGTGTTATCGATAAATTTGCAGGAATTGATATTGAGATAATAAAGAAAATCGCAGAAGAAAATGGTAAGACAGTTGAGATCAATAATATGGAGTTTGACTCACTTACAGTTGCTCTTGCCAATGGACAGATAAATATAGCTATTGCTGGAATGACTATCACTGAGGAAAGAAAGCAGGCTGTTGATTTTTCCGATCCATATTATGTAGCAAAGCAGGTAATGATCGTAAGAGAAGATACAACTGATGTTAAAAAAGCAACAGATATGGCCGGCAAGAAGATTGCAGTAGTTATGGGCTATACAGGACAGACAGAAGTTGAGAATCTTGGTTATAAGGAAAACATGGTTACATTTAAAAAGGGTACTGAAGCAATTCAGGAGCTTCTTAATAAGAAATGTGACGTTGTAGTTATCGATTCAGCAACAGCAAGTAAGTATGTTAAGGATAATCCGGGACTTGTTATTGTAGAAGATGATGATACATTTACTTCAGAGTCATATGGTATAGCTGTTAAGAAGGGCGATACAGAAACTCTTAACATGATCAATGCAGCTATTAAGAAGATGAAGGAAGATGGAACAATAGATGAAATCTCAGCAAAGTACGCTGAGGGAGCTGATGAAAATGCATCTAGCTCAGACGCTGAGTAGACTTTGAATCTGGAAAAAAGATCATACAAAGAGCAAAAGTGATATGCTTAGTAGAAAAAAATGACTATTTTTTTTTCATTGAAAAAATGTATAATAATGTAGGCGCAGCCAATGTGCCTACATTTTTATTTTATGATTAACTTTAATAATCGTTTTTTTAAATCTAATGTTAAAAGAGTTGTTGGCTACGTGATTTTTATCACGTAGGGAAAGATTAAAATGAGGAATATTATATGGGAAAATATGCAGTCGTAACAGGTGCTAGCAGTGGTATTGGACTTGAGATGACAAAGATCCTTGCAGCTATGGGTTATAACCTATTTATCGTTGCAAGAAGAAAAGACAGACTTGATAAGATAGCTGAAAAAATAGAAGCACACTACAATGTAAAGTGTGAGACCATGAAAGCAGATCTTTCTAAGATTTCCGGATGTGATGAATTGTATGACAGGATCAAAGATCTTTCTGTGGAGATATTTATCAATAATGCAGGATTTGGCAAGTGCGGATCATTTTTAAAGACTGAGCTTTCAGTGGAAATGGATATGCTGGATCTTAACTGCAGAGCTATGCATTATCTGTTTAAGAAGATGACCCGTAAACTGTATAATGAAAAAGAAGCTTATATAATGAATGTTGGCTCATCAGCAGGTCTCCTTCCGGGAGGTCCATATATGGCAACTTATTATGCATCAAAGGCTTATGTTACAAGTCTTACTCAGGCTGTAAATAGTGAGCTTAAAGATATTAATTCAGGACTTAAGGTTTCATGTCTCTGTCCTGGACCTGTGCAGACAGAATTTAATGAAGTGGCAGATGTGGAATTTGCCCTTCCTGGTATTTCTGCAAGAGACTGTGCACTTATCGCTCTTACAGAAATGTTTAAAGGAAAATGTGTCATAGTTCCAAAGCTATATATGAAGGCTGCTGTAATAGGCGGAAGACTTCTTCCTAGAAAATTGCTGGTGGATATGACAGGAAGACAGCAAAAGAAAAAATTGAACAG
Organism: uncultured Lachnospiraceae bacterium; assembly: GCA_946413945.1. Classification (GTDB taxonomy): domain Bacteria; phylum Bacillota; class Clostridia; order Lachnospirales; family Lachnospiraceae; genus Eubacterium_Q. Next base: position 8,262 of record CAMKMR010000038.1, read on the forward strand.
ATAATTACAGAGTTATAGGCTTTAAAAGTTAAAAAAATTGTATGAAAAAATGTGGAGGGAAAAATGAATAAAAAGAACGTTATAAGCACAGTGCTTTTAATACTTATAGCACTGATCATTTATACGCTAAAAAATCCGATAGATGTGGCTAATCTGCCAGAGACTTATCAGAGTAGATTCTATGCTACATTTATATCTCTTATACCACCTGTTGTGGCAATAGCTTTAGCCCTTATTACAAAAGAAGTTTATTCTTCTCTTTTTGTAGGTATTGCAGCAGGTGCAATCCTTTATTCTAACGGAAATGTGGAGCTTGCCCTTAATACTGTTCTTTTTAATGACAGTGAAAATGGCGGCGGAATGCTTACAAAGATTGCAGGAAATGCAGGGATACTGGTGTTCCTGGTGCTTCTTGGGATCTTAGTTGCTCTTATGAATAAAACCGGGGGATCTGCTGCATTTGGCAGGTGGGCTGTTAAACATATTAAAACAAGAACTGGAGCTCAGTTATCAACTATGCTTCTTGGAATTCTTATTTTTGTAGATGACTATTTTAACTGTCTTACAGTTGGTTCAGTTATGAAGCCGGTTACAGATACTCATAAGGTTTCAAGAGCAAAACTGGCATATATAATTGACGCCACTGCGGCACCAATATGTATTATAGCTCCTATTTCTTCATGGGCTGCAGCTGTTACATCTTCAGTGCCTGAGGAGGCGGGAATTAACGGTTTTCAGGCATTTATTCAGACGATACCATATAATTATTATGCACTGCTTACTCTTGTAATGATGATTTATGTAATAGTAAGAAGATTAGACTATGGTAAAATGAGACTTCACGAGTTAAATGCCATAAATGGTGACCTTTTTACCACAGGAAAACATGATGAAAAGAAAGAGGAAGAATTTGTTAATCCTAAGGGTAAGGTGGCAGATCTTTTAGCTCCAGTTATTGTTCTTATAATTGCATGTATTTTCTCTATGGTTTACACAGGCGGTTTCTTTGATGGAGTTGATTTTATAACTGCTTTTGCTGATGCGGATGCCTCAGTTGGACTTGCTATGGGAGGCTTTATAGCTGTAATATTTGCCTTCTTTTACTATATGTATAGGGATATTATTACATTTGGAGATTTCATGTCATGTTTGGTGGACGGATTTAAAGCCATGGTTTCTCCAATACTTATTCTTACATTTGCCTGGACACTTTCAGGAATGACTAATCTCCTGGGAGCAAAGGTTTTTGTGGCAAATCTGGTTTCTGGATCAGCTGCTGGAATGCAATCACTTCTTCCTGCGATAATTTTCCTTGTTGCAGTGGGACTTTCATTTTCTACAGGAACATCCTGGGGAACATTTGGAATACTTATTCCTATAGTACTTGGGGTTTTCCCAACAGGAACAATGATGATAGTATCAATTTCTGCCTGCCTTGCGGGAGCTGTATGTGGTGACCATTGTTCACCTATTTCAGACACAACTATTATGGCTTCTGCCGGTGGTGAATGTAATCATATAAATCATGTAGCAACTCAGTTGCCATATGCTCTTACTGTAGCTGGAGTTGCATTTGTGGCTTATATAATAACAGGTTATGTTAAGAATGTTTATATTTGCCTTCCTATTGCTGTGGTTCTTATGATAGGAACACTTTTTGTAATCGAAAAAATAACAGGAAGAGAACCTGTAGAAGAAGTTGAAGCAGTAAAAGAAGTTGAAGCAAATTAAGATATTTATTTTGAATTTTTAAAGGATTTAGATAAGTAAGAGATTTACTATTTACTTTTTTTACTATAACGCTTATACTTGTTTTTACAATTTTAAATTCTAAATCGTTGATGAGAAGAGTAGGTTGGGTGATTCATTAAAGAGAAGAAGTGTCACTGGGCTGAGAGCACTTCATGATAACCTTTCACGAAAACTACCTCGGAGAGACCTGCTAAAAACAGGTACGTTTAAGATCACGTTACGATCTAATTGAGAGGATACATTTTTATGTATCAATCAGGGTGGAACCGCGTATATAACGTCCCTGGTGTCTAAAGAGACGCCAGGGATTTTCTTTTTTTTAGTATACATGTGGGAGGATACCTGATAAGTCTCTGGACAAAGATGTAATTAATATATAGGAGGAACAAATAAATGGCTAAAGAAGAAAAGGAATTTTATCTTAGCGTTTATCGTCATTCAATGGCTCATGTTATGGCTAAGGCTGTAATGGAGATTTTTGGAAAAGAGAACGTTCAGATAGCGATCGGACCACAGATCGATGATGGAGCATATTATGATTTTATGCTT
>CAMKMR010000039.1 GCA_946413945.1 uncultured Lachnospiraceae bacterium
TCCTTTTGGTGTAATTTATTTTACCAAGTTGTGCAAATATCACTTGACATTGAGGGGCCGTGTTAGATAAGTCTCCAAAAGATTACCTGACAGATTACAGGATCCGTCAGGCAAAAATAATGCTTAGAGAAAGCTGCTATCCTATACAGACTATCGCAAATTCGGTTGGCTTTGAGGATTCTTTGTATTTTTCAAAAGCATTTAAGGCTAAATGTGGCATTGCGCCAAGTGAATATAGGATTTAAACAGGGCGCGGCTTTCGGCAACTTCTTTTTGACTAGGCTGATCTAGTCTGAAGCGGATACGATAATAATTATTTATAGCAGCTTGTAAGATTTTTCTTTCATCTTCATCCTTTATTAGATCAAGGTATGATATTAAAATCATATCGCTATTATTATGAGAGTTATCTTCATTCTTAGCGTTGCCCACGGCTTTAGCGTTAGCCGTAGTTTTAGTGTTATCTTTGGATTTAGTAGTATCTACGGTTTTAGCGTTATCTTTGGTTTTAGCAGTATCCACGATTTTTTTATTATCTGTTTTTTTGATATTTTTATCGCTTATTTTATCCAGCTGCTGGAACAAATGCTGCATGTTGTAAAGATATTTATCTCTTGCTGTCATTTTTATATAGCGGATATAGATTAAAAGTCTGTACAGTCCTATGATCAGGAGTAAGAGCAGGATCATAGCGCCTGTATAACTAAGGCTTTTTATAATAATATCCCTATAAAGCCTTTTATCATTTTCATTAGTTGTTTCTTCAGAGTGAGAAACAGTTGGCGGAGGAGTTATAGCTGCAGGAGTTTTATTATCGCTGACATCTGTAGGACCATGATAAAATGCATTACTCTTTTTATTGTCACTGGTATCATTACTAACTTTAAGCCCCCAGGTCATTTCTTCTGCCGTTTTTTCACAACTGGTAGGCTCCATCCTGATCCAGCCTACATTTTTTATATATAGTTCGACCCAGGCATGGGAATAAGTGCCGTAGATCAATTCATATTTTTCGTTATTGTCTTTATATTCTGCCTTTTCAGGCCTTAAGTAACCGCTGCAATAACGGGCCGGAATATTGCAGGCTCTCAGCATAAGAGTCATAGCTGAAGCAAAGTGAGTACAATATCCCTTTTGACTGTAAAAAAGGAAACTTTCGATATAATTATCGCTGTTTCTTAAATCTATATCAGTGTCATAAAGGTACTGATGAAGGTAACATTCAATAGTCTTAGCTTTTTCATAATCGTTGCTGCAGTTTTTTGTAATATCATTTGTAAGGCGCTTTATATCATCGGTCAGCATAGATGTATCTAAAAATTTGTCAGCTTCATTTATAAAATGATACCGATCGGATATTATTGAGTCATAATATTCTCTTGAAAAATAATCACTCATGATAAAGTCAAAGACGCTGTCACTGTATTTACATATGCTGTCATAATCAGCGTATTTTTCTACAGGCTTATCAAGAAGGCTAAGATAATATGGACTGGCATAATCTATAGTCATATATCTAAGCTGATATTTAAAGCCTTTTTTATGAGTCTCGTCATGAATAGTATCGAGATGTTCGATAAAAAGAGGATTTTCCGGCAGGATAAGATCTTTAGTATAGATATAGCGATACTCTATCTCCATTCCATTTACTTTTGAAAAACAGCTAACAGTTTCCTTATCAAGCTTATTTTGATAAAGCAGATTTATATATTCTATGAACCAGGCGTTATAGTTTTTGTCATAAGAAATCTTATCAGTAAGGCCTTTTTTAGTAAAAGTAAGGAAGCTGCAGCCCTTAAGGTATTTATAAGGGCTAGATGGGCTGGTATTTATTATCAGCTCTTCATTTTTTAAGTCAGTAACAGAGCCGGATAATAAGCCGGTATCAGAATAGGAACTGTAATTTGAATTTCCAAAATCATTAAAAATATACTGGACTCTGTAGCTTATTTCTCTTATTGAATCTTCAAATATCAGCCCGGCCTTTTTGATTAAAGTCCACTGGAGAGGCTCATTTTTAGAGGGGAGAATGAGCAGCATAAGGCAGAGTATAAGAAATAAAAAGGAGTAATAAGAGGCATTTTTGTTTAACAGATTGAGGAGACCGTGGATGCAGGAAATGAGTAAAAAAACAGCGATGTATTTAGGAACATTTTCCTGCTGGAGCCACATGATGGTGAGGATCATAGAAGGTGGAAGATAGATATAAGGCTTTAATTTTTCCTTCATAAATAGTAAAAGAAGCAGGGCTAAAGATAAAGCGCACGCGATATTTATAATAAGTGAAAGGTCGCGGAAGATCAGCATAAAAATAAGAGCTGATAAAACAGCGGTCAGGATATAATAAGAATCTTTCTCTGACAAAATGAGTATCACGCGGATCAGGCAAAAGATAAAAAAATAGCAATAGAAAGAAAGCCTGCTAAGATAAGGAACACCTTGCCTCTGCAGATATTCAATGGCTGGACAGCCAATCATGAGCAGGAAAATAGCTGCTTTTAGATATAAGATGCAGTTCTTTTTATTTTCTAACATAGCATGATCCTTTCTTTAAGCTTCCCTAAGCACAAGTACATTTTGTGAAAAATTTGTTTTAGCTTCCGTTTCTTTTGAAACAGGGTGGGACATGATCTTTTGGAGAGTGTCTAAATAAGCTTTATTAAAACTTTCGTAGTCATCGATTATTACTCCATCAACAGCAGGATCAGAGGAAATAAGCTGAAGAGGACGCTTATTTTTGGCAAAATAGCTCATGGCAGAAACCAGATATTCAAGAAAATAATCCCTTCTCTTAAGGCTTTCTTCGTCCATGCCGCTTTTTGTTTTTATGATCACCATTTTGATAAGCTCGGAACATTTTTCTTCTGGAAGACGGATGAAAAGCTGTTTTGTTCTTGCATAATTTTTCCAATGAATGCTGTGGACAGGATCTCCGGGAGCATATTTTCGGATGTCATTTCCAAGAAATGACTCGTCGTTATGCATCTGATAACTACCGGTATTATTATAAATCCTGTCAAGATCTGACCAGGCAAGATCGGTTATCTCAGGAAGGATATGGACTCTTAGACGGTCCTGAATCTTAAATGATAGTTTTAGCAGGCCAAAAGGATCCTTTAGGCTTATGGCGATAAGGCCTGCGGTATAGCTTCCGGCATATTTACAGGATAAGGGATTTGATATTTTTATACTTTCATGGGAAAAAAGTTTATAATCCAGCGAAAAACTGTCATCCTTATACTGGCTTACTAAATCTGAGGATATCAACTTAAAGGAAGCGACAGGTAAAAAGCCGGAATTCTCAAGGATTATAGAATATTCCCTTTTTTCTCCCTTTTTAAAGATACGGCCGTCAAGTTCCTGAGAGATCCTGAATGAAAATGAAAGATAAAAAAGATAAAGGATAGACAGGGGAACATAGAGAAGAAGGCTATAAAAAAATGCATAAGAAAATGCACCTCCCCATAGGCTTACAATGACAGTGGAGGTAATTAATAAGCAAATAAAAAAGCTCAGACGAAGGACTTTTTTATCCTGATTTAAACAAAGATGAAATCTTTTTTCGAAAAAAGGATCATTTTTCATTATCTTGGTCTCTCTATCTTTTCAATAACCTGATTAATAAGCTGCTGATCGGTATATTTATTCATTAAGGACTGAGTTGTAAGTACAAGGCGGTGAGGAAGGCAGGCTTTGGCCATTGCGATGATATCTTCAGGAATAACATAATCTCTGCCATTTATATAAGCTGAAGCCTTAGAAGCCATGAGAAGATCAAGGCCACTGCGAGGACTGAGCCCGTATTCAAGTTCAGACATGGAACGGGTATGATCAACTATAGATAAGGCATAGCTTATCAGTTCGTCGTTCATGATGACATTTTTAACTTCCTCTTTCATTTTAACGATATCAGACACAGTAAGAACAGCTTTGATATCCTCATCTAATATGCCGTTAAGAAATTTTTTGGCAAGGGTCATCTGATCTTCCATTGACGGATAACCAATGGAAAGACGCATGAGAAAACGGTCTTTTTCTGCTTCTGGCAAAGGATAAGTGCCCAACTGTTCTGATGGATTTTCTGTCGCTATTACCATAAATGGATCTTCCAACAAAAATCTTTTTCCATCGATCGTAACCTGACATTCCTGCATTGCTTCAAGAAGTGCTGCCTGAGTTTTTGGAGAACTTCTGTTTATTTCATCGGCTATTATGATCTGGTTATGGATAGGGCCTTTAACTATACGGAATTCAGAAGTATTTGCATCAAAAACAGAAACTCCGATTATGTCAGATGGAAGAGTATCGGGAGTAAACTGGATCCTGGAAAAACTTGCATCAATAGAATGAGCAAGAAGTTTTGCTAAAGTAGTCTTTCCTACGCCTGGCACATCCTCTAAGAGGATATGACCGCCTGATAAGAGACTGATGATCAGTTTATCGACAACAGATACATTTCCAACGAACTTTTGAAAAATGTTTTCTTTGAGCAGTTTTAATTTTTCTTGCATGAAATTTTCCCCCGGATAAATAGATGTAAAATTGATATTTCACTTAATAAAAAACCACATTAATACCTTCTCTAATCATAGCATAGATAAGGCTTTTTGTCTTTTTAATAATTAAAAATATAAAAATATAAAAATTCTGTCATAAAAATTGTGAAAAATATTATGAAAATGTTATTGACAGTTTAGAGAAAATTGATTTATGTTAAGAAAGTCAATTGCGAAAAATGTCAGAATTTTTAAAGATTTAAAATTCAAAACATAAAATCAACAAATCACAAAATTAAAAGAGTTAAAAAATATAAAAGAAAGGAGATAAAGGTCATGAGAAATATTATCAGATTCGTCGATTTACAAGATAACTATACTTCACATTCTAGATATTATACTACATACGATCCTCGATTGGCTGTGGAACTATATCATTCGGATAAACCTTTATCTACTTTTTTTGATATCGGTTTTTTTAATGATAAGTGAAATTCTACCAGCCAATGTAATATTTATATTGGCTGGTATTTTTTTACCTAAAAATGGCTTTTTGCCGGTGGAAAAGCTGTTTTTATATATAATATAAGTGACAAAAGATGATCACGATTAAAAAATAATAGGAAAGGTTGGAAGGGAAGATGATCGAAGTAAGCAATTTAACAAAAGAATTTCGTAAACCTGTAAGAGGACAGGGAGTTAAAGGCATGGCTCGTACTCTTTTTTCTAAGAAGTACGAGACTAAGATTGCTGTAAATGATATAAATTTTAAGATTAATGATGGGGAGATTGTTGGCTACATTGGTTCAAATGGAGCCGGGAAAAGTACAACAATAAAGATGATGTGTGGGATCCTTACACCAACTAAAGGAAGCGTAAAAATTGACGGTCTAGAACCTTATAAGGACAGAATGACTGTAGCTTCAAAGATAGGTGTTGTATTTGGACAAAAAACACAGCTCTGGTGGGACATTCCCCTGGTAGAATCATTTAAAGTATTAAAAGAAATATATAGAGTATCAGATGAGGATTATAAAGAGAGAATGGATTTCCTCTGTAAGACACTGAATATTGATGAATTTCTTTCTCAGCCGGTAAGAACTCTTTCTTTAGGACAGAGAATGAGAGCAGATCTTGCTGCTAGCTGGCTTCACAATCCAAGAATCCTTTTCTTAGATGAGCCTACGATCGGCTTAGACGTATGGGTTAAGGAAAAGATCAGAAAAGCCATAAAGACAATGAATGAGAAATATAATACAACAGTAATCCTTACAACTCATGATATGCAGGATATTGAAAACTTATGTTCGCGTATCGTAATGATCGAAAAAGGCGAGATAATCTATGATGGAGCCATAGAAGATATCAGACATACTTTTGGTAATATCAGGACTATAGCCCTTACATTAAAGGATGAGCCGGATATCTCAAAGCTTGATGACTTTGGAAAGCTTGCCAGCTATGAATGGAAAGACCAGAAGCTTTATATTAAATTTGACGCTGATGATCTCGAACTTAAAAATGTTGTAAATTATGCATTTGGAAATCTGAATGCTCAGGATATGCAGATTTCAGAAATAAATATTGAAGATGTTGTAAAGAGTATCATGGCAAGAGGGGAGGCATCTTAATGAAAAAGTATTTCCCATTTTTAAAAGCCGGCATGATGCAGGAGATGGCCTATAAAGCGGGACTTTTCATATGGATGCTTATCACTGCGCTGCAGCTGGTATGTATAGTCTTTCTCTGGGTGGCTGTGTATGCAAATGCAGTAACTCCGGTCATAAACGGCTTTACATTTAAAGAGGTAATAGTATATTTCATAATCACGAATATATTTGCCTTTATGTGTCTTGAAAATGAAACCATGTACGGTATAAATGAAGAGATAAAGGATGGAACTATAGCTATTTCGTTTATCAAACCCATTTCCTACAGATTAAGGTTTTTATTCAGAACTTTCGGAACCTGTCTTTTCAGATTACTTATCATGGGCATTCCGACGCTTACTGTTTCGTTTATAATATTTATCAAAATGGGTTATCTTACGATTGCTTCGATTGCCGAATTTACAGCTCATATAGCGCTGTTTTTAATAGCGATGATCTTTGCGGTAGCCCTGTTTGATACAGTAAATTATATATGTGGAGTCCTTTGCTTTTATACAACAGCAGCCTGGGGACTTAACTTTACAAAAAATGTAATAGTAAATTTCTTTTCGGGAGTACTTCTTCCACTTTCATTCTTTCCGGGGAAAATGGCAAAGATTGCAGAGATACTTCCATTTGCAGGCTTGTCTCAGAATCCGGTATTTATTCTTATATCGAGAGTAGATATAAGTACATCATTTGTGCTGATAGGAAAGGAGATCATGTGGTTTATCATCTTTGAGATAATAGCCAAGCTCCTTTTTAATCATGCAAGTAAAAAAGTAACAGTACAGGGGGGCTGATCCAATGGAAAAAATTAAATATTATCTTAAGTTATATAAGATCAATATGGGCAGATCTATGGTAGGCAGAATGGAATATAAAAATGACTTTATCATTGGAATTCTGGGTTTCTTAGTGCAGAATGTGGCAACACTGTTATCCCTTTACTTTATAGTAAGGAATATTCCAAGTCTTCAGGGCTGGGATATGTATCAGATGGGATTTTTATATGGATTTTCAATGATGCCTATAGCAGTGGATCATTTTCTGACAGATGAACTTTGGAAGGTGGCTTACTTCAGAGTAGTAAGAGGCGATATGGACAGCTACTTCCTTCGCCCGGTGCCGGTACTCTTTCAGATACTCTCAGAAACATTTCAGCCAGAGGCATTTGGCGAATTGATAGTGGGAGTGGTAATGCTCATATTCTGTGGAATGAAATGTACAATTCACTGGACTTTTTCTAAAGTTATAGTGATCCTTGTGGCAACTTTCTTTGGAGCACTTATAATAACAGGGATCAAGATACTGACAGCCAGCCCTGCATTTATTATCAAAAGATCAGGAATCTTTATGCAGATCCTTTATAATTTCAGGGATTATACAAGATATCCGATAGCAATCTATCCTAAGTTTATGAGAATACTTCTGCTCTTTATAGTTCCGTTTGGACTTATCATTTCATATCCTGTGGAAGTACTTATGTTTGAAAGGTATGATCCATGGAAGATAAGCTTTTCAATAATAGGCTTTGCGATCCTTTCTCTCACAATCTCAGGCTTTGCATGGAGAGCCTGCGTAAAGAGATATGAATCTACGGGATCGTGATGATAAAGACTGAAATAGGAAGATAAAAAAAGATTAGTAAAGGTAAAAAATAAGTGAACAGCGGATCATTTTTGGGCTTAGCCAAAAGGGGTAATGATCTACTGTTCACTTTTTTGTTGGAAAGGGGGAAAAAGTGAAACACTTTCCAACCTTAGGAGTAAGTGAGTGGCCTCCTAAATTTTATAGAAAGAGTATTTATGACAGGGTCATAATATCTCTAACTTACCTGAAGTAATAAGTTTTCCTGACTTAGGATCAAAAAGCAGGATTGAGTTGCTTGAAATATTGCATTTTACGGTTTCTCCAATCCTATAAATGCTATTTCCAAACACGACGCTGGTAAGAAGAAAAACTCCTACTTTTAATTTTAAGGTTGATTCCATACCTGTAGGCATTGCACCGTATATCTTAGAAGAGATATTTCCGTCAGAAGATAAAGTTATATTCTCAGGTCTGATACCGAGTACAAAATCCTGATCAGTTGGAACGGGATCATCGTTAAATGAGTCTTCTGGTTCTTCAGCATACTGGACATGATATTTAAAGACTTCATCTTTATTGGTCTTTTCTACGGCACCTTTCTTAGAAAGTCGCTTGATCTCTTTATCCTTCTTGTCCTGAATCTCTTTATCGCGGGCCGATCTCCATTCCTTTAAGCTGATCCTTTCATTTGGAACAAAACGAAGACGATGGTTGCCAAGAGCGGTAAGAAGTATTGAGCCGTCAGCGTCCTGGCTTCCGTTAGCATCCACAAAGTTCATTGAAGGATTACCAACAAAGTCAGCTACAAAAAGATTTGAAGGCTGGTTATATACCTTTAATGGAGCATCATATTGCTGAAGGACACCGTTATTTACAAGGCAGATTTTTGTTGCAAGAGTCATAGCTTCCATCTGGTCATGAGTAACATAAACAAATGTGCTGCCTGTTTCTACATGAAGTCTCTGAAGTTCATATCTCATTTCAAGCCTCAGTTTTGCATCAAGATTAGAGAGAGGCTCATCCATAAAGAGAACCTGAGGTTCTGGAGCAAGAGTACGAGCAATGGCAACTCTCTGCTGCTGGCCTCCGGAAAGTTCTGCTGGATATCTGTCCATAAACATGCCGATCTTTACAATTCGAGAGCAAGCTCTTACTCTAAGGTCGATCTCTTCTTTTGTTAACTTTCTCTTTGTGATAACAGGTTTATCTTTTTTCATTACCTGCATTTTTTCATTAAGGAATCTTCCATCAGCTGAGTGCTTTTTCTTTAACTCAGAAAGTTTAGCTTCGTATCCGGAAATAAGGCTTGAAGCAGTTTTAGCAGGATCTTTAGACTCATGGATCTTTAACTTAAAGATTTCTTTTGCAGTATAGATTGAGATAGTAAAGAAATCTATAAGTTTGATATAAGCTTTATTCTCGTCAAGTTTGCCGTTTTTATCTCTGCAGTCATCTATAACAGTCTTTATATCATTACCACTTTTAAGGGCACGGATGATATCAGAAGTCTGCTTTGCTTCTGCGTCTAAAAGAGGCATTTCCTCATTAATGTTTTTAAGTCCAAATGAAATGTTCTCATATACTGTCATATTTGGCCAGAGAGCATAGTTCTGGAAGAGAAAGCCTACTTTTCTTTTATTTGCAGGAATATTGATACCTGCATTTGAATCGAATACCACTTTGTCTCCGATAACTATGCGGCCTTCAGTAGGTGTTTCAAGACCGGCAATCATACGAAGGAGGGTTGTCTTTCCACACCCTGAAGGACCTAGTAGGGTAATGAAGGAGTTATCTGGAATATTAAGCGATATATCATCTACGCCGAAGAATTTTCCCCAGCGTTTAGTAATATGTTCAAGTCTGATTTCTGGCATATTTTAATTACCTCCAATGCCGCTGTCTAAGCTTGCGCCCGTCAGCTTATTTACTATTGTATTGAATATGAGTATTGTAACGATGAGGATGAGGTTGATGGCACTTGAGAAAGCGTAAAGCCCCATCTCATCGAAGTAGTCAAGAGTAGTAGAGAGGATAAATCCCTGAGTACAAAGTAAAAGGAAAAGGGATAATTCTCTAAGGCAGGTCATAAATGGAAGCAGATAACCACTGATGATAGATGATTTCTGGATTGGAATTATGATCCTTGTCATTCTTCTTATCCAAGAAGTATTCTGTATTATAGCGGCTTCTTCAAGTTCATTTGAAATCTGAAGCATTGAGTTAAGTGATGATCTTGAAGCGAAAGGTATGTACTTTACTACACCGGATATAATAAGCAGGGTATAAGTGTTAAATAAGTTGATATGCTCATTTGAGAAGAGGATAAAGAAGGCTGCACCAACTGCGATAGATGGCATAAGGTATGGCAGGAAAGCCATATTATTAACGTAATTAGCCCATTTGTTTCTTCTCTTTTTAGCAACTGAATATCCGATAAGTGTTCCGATAGTACCGGCAATAAGGGCACATACAAGGGCGAGTAAAAGTGTTCCAAGAAAAGCGTGCCAGATGGTCTTATTGTAGAGAATACCAGCCTGACCAAATAAAGCTCCGTCATTTGCTTTTTCGCTTGTTACCCACCATTTTGTTGTGAGGTTAGCCATATCTCCTGTATAAAGGAAACTGTAGTCACCAGGATTAGGAAGGAAAGTCTCTAATGCAAAGAGTAAAATTGGCCAGATACTTGTAAAGAAAGTGATCACAATGAAAATGATACCTACTACATATTTACCAGCTTTACCGATATTGAGTTTTGTTAACTGGCCTGA
>CAMKMR010000040.1 GCA_946413945.1 uncultured Lachnospiraceae bacterium
AAAACTTGAAAAAGAGCTGGAGATTGACTGTTTTTCAACAATCACAAATTATGAATCTATAGATAAAAAAGAGCAGATGTATAATAGAAATGTATCCGTCAAAGTTAGAAATCTCTCTGATAAGATAAATGAAGTGGTGACATCAGAGCTTGATACTATAAAACAGGCAGAAAAAATCTTTGATCTGGTTACTGATTTTTATAAGAAATATGGTGTGGGAATGTTCGGGCTTAACAGAGCTTTCAGAATAGCTCATAGGGAAGGAAAAGATGTAGAATACCTTCCTATCAATAATACAGATTCTGTCATGCTTGACGATCTTGTAGGATATGAGATACAGAAGAAAAAATTAAGAGATAATACAGAAGCCTTTGTACGTGGAAAGAGAGCTAATAACTGTCTTCTTTTTGGTGATTCAGGTACAGGAAAATCTACAAGTATAAAGGCTATAATCAATGAATATTATGATGATGGCTTAAGAATGATTGAGATCTATAAACATCAGATGAGAGATCTTAATTCAGTTATAGCCCATATAAAAAATAGAAATTATAAATTTATCATCTATATGGATGACCTTTCTTTTGAGGATACGGAGATAGAATATAAGTATCTTAAGGCTGTCATTGAAGGCGGACTTGAATCAAGACCTGATAATGTACTTATTTATGCTACATCAAACCGCCGTCATCTTATACAGGAAACCTGGAAAGATAATAATGATATGGAACTTGATAAGCATCATTCAGATACTATGCAGGAAAAGTTATCCCTTGTTAACAGATTTGGTATCACTATTGGATTTATCAGACCGGATCAGAAGAATTTCTTTAATATAGTAAGTGAACTTGCCAAACGTCATCCTGAGATTACTATGGATGAGGAAAAGCTTAAGTTAGAAGCAAATAAGTGGGAAATAAGCCATGGTGGTTTCTCAGGAAGAACAGCCCAGCAGTTTATCGACTATCTCCTTGGAAACGTTGAGAGATAGAGAGTGAGATAAGTTAAGCGGGATGGCTAAAGAGATAAAATGCGTAGATTAAAACGTACAGATGAATCGAAAGAAGAATAAGCAGGAGAAAAAAAGTGACTAAGAAGGAACTAGCTAAAGAAGTCTGCAGAAGACTTAATGAGGAATATGGAAAAGATATAGCGTGTTTTCTTCATTATGAAGAAGGCAAGGCCTGGCAGCTGCTTTTTGCTACGATCCTTTCAGCTCAGTGTACAGATGAGAGAGTGAATCTGGTTACGAAGGATCTCTTTAAAAAGTATCCCGACTTAGAGGCATTTGCAGCTTGTAACTTAGAAGAACTTGAAAAAGACATATACTCTACCGGTTTTTATAAAAATAAAGCCAAAAACATAAAGAACTGTGCAAATAAACTTCTTAAGGATTATAATGGTGAGGTTCCGTCTGATATAAAGCTGTTAACAGGGCTTCCGGGCGTAGGAAGGAAAACGGCGAATGTTATCAGAGGTAACATTTATCATATAGAAAGTATTGTTGTAGATACACATGTTAAAAGGGTTTCTAATCTTTTAGGGCTTACAGATAATACTGATCCTGAAAAAGTTGAAATGGATCTTATGAAGCTTGTTCCGAAAGAACAATGGATCCTCTACAATATGCAGATAATTTTGCTCGGAAGAAATATCTGTATTTCCGGGCGGCCTAAATGTGATATATGTCCGATGCTGGATATATGCAGGGCCTGGGGACGGATTAAAGATAAGGATAAAAAAACAAGTAGTAAAAGCAAAGATAAAAAACAAGTAGATAAAGCTAGATAAAGCTGCTAATAAAAAGACAATATTAAAGAAGTAAAATAAGACAAAAAAAACAGAAAAAAAATACAAAATAATAGAAGAAAAAGAGAAAAAAATAGAAGTAAATAAATAAAGATAAATAATCCTTGACTATCTGCCAACAAAGGCTAAAATTAAGAAAATGTAGAAGATATTATACGGAGGTTTACTATGATAGACTTTAGTAAAAAAAGAGGAAAAGCTACAAGGATAGCGGCTGCTGTTATCTGTATCCTGCTGGCTCTTTTAATGATAGTTGGTCTTGTAGCAACTGCATTATAAAATAAAGAAAAACTATGCTTGAAGCTGATCGGCTATAAGAATTTATCTTATGACTAGTGGCTTATAAGAATATAATTGTGGAAAGTTTAGTAAGAATAGAAGGTGGATTTTTTTGAAGAAGAAAGTTAAAATCATTGCTACTATGTTGATCGCAGCAATGATCGGCACATCATTGTCGGCATGCGGAACTAAGACTATGGAGGCAGAAGAGCTGACAGAAGAAGCGTCTAAGGAAATTGAAGAAGCGGCTGTTTATTATGGTAAGGCTTCAGCTGACGCGGTTATTTTTGAAAATGTTTCTATTGATGGAGTTGATGTCGGAGGCATGACTCTTAAAGAAGCAGAAGACTCATTAAATGAGCTTTCCACTAAAGTTGCCAACTCGACCGTAAAGCTTGTCAGCAGCTATGGAGATGCAACTTCATCAGCTTCTGATATGGGCATAGCTGTAGATGTAAATGACTCGGTGAAAGAGGCATTTGCTATTGGAAATTCAGGAAGTGTTCTCTTAAGATATAAGACTGCAAAAGAGGCAAAAAAGGGTCCTGTGGATGTTAAACCTGAATTCAAAATAAGCAGACAGCTTATGGAAAAAGTGATCAAGGAACAGATAAGCTCAAAGCTTAACACGGGAAAGAAAGCATCTCTTATAAAAAATGAAGATGGAAGCATCAAAGTAATAGCAGATAGTGCAGGCATAGAGATAAATCTTGATAAGACATATGAAAATGTAAGAAATGCATTTAAGCTTTCAGATGTTAAGGACGAAGTAAGGATCGAGCTGGTTGTTAATACTGGTGACCTTTCCGAAGAAAATAAAAAGCTCGCTGAGATCACAGATGTACTTGGTACATATTCAACTGAGTATACATATTCAGCAGAAGGAAGAAAGAATAATATCCGCAATGCCTGTGATTTCATTAATGGAACAGTACTTTTCCCAGGTGAGGTTTTCTCTTATTGTAAACTGGTTGGACCTATCGAACTGAGCAATGGTTATGATATGGCGCCGGTTATCGTAGGAGGAAAGCATGAGATGGGCGTTGGTGGTGGAGTTTGTCAGCCATCAAGTACTCTTTACAATGCGGTACTTTATGCAGAATTAGAGGTAGTTGAAAGATCTAATCATGCTCTTGATGTAGGCTATGTTTCTCCGGGACGTGATGCAACAATTTCAGATCCATATGTAGATTTTAAGTTTAAGAATAATCTTTCTTCACCAATTTACATTGAAGCAATAGCTGATGGCTCAACATGTACATTTACTATTTATGGTAAGGAGACAAGACCTTCTAACAGAACTATTGAACTTGAGTCAGTATATATTGGTTCAATCCCTAGAGGTAAGGAAGAGATAAAGGCTGATTCAAGTGTTGCTGAAGGAACTGAAGAAGTTGAGTCAAGCGGATGTGACGGTATAATAAGTGAACTTTGGAAACATATTTATATAGATGGACAGTTATCAGATTCTGTTAAGATCAACTATAGTGAATATGATCCAGAACCAAGGATCATCCTTAAGAATCCTGCTGATATTGAAAGAGAAAAGAATGGTATAAAGCCAACAGAGGCTACAACAAAGGCTACAACTGAAGCTACAACAAAAGCTACAGAAGCCACCACAAAGGAAACAACAGAAGCAACAAGTGCTGAGGAGACAGAACCTGAAACAGAAAATCCTGCTAAGGAAGAAGAAACTCCTGATTCAACACCTTCAGAAGGTGAATAAAATAGTAAAAGCATGAAAGATAAGAAATATGGAACTCCTTCGGATCTGGTTATGAAGAGGAGTGTCCTAAAACATCTAAAAAAAAGAACAAAACTAATGACTGCCGGGCCTTCGTCCGGCAGTGATTTTACTGTCTATGATAATATAGTTTTTGCTAATGGGTCCGCAGATTCTTTACTGCTAAAAAATTGTGAGGATTTAACTGCGGGGAAACTGGCATATATCAGAGCAAAGAATCACCTTGCACTTGCAGGGGCTCTTCCAAAGACCATGTCTATTGATATAGTTGTTGGAGGCCATGGAGGAGAAGGGATACTTAGAAATGAGATGAACCTTCTTTCAAGTCTTGCCAAGGATGAAGATATTACTATTCTTGGTGGAACTAGTAGATATTTAGGAGATGGTAAGGATTATCTTGTAAATATCTCTATGACGGGGCATTTTAAGGATGTTACATTTGTACAGGATAAAAAGATAAAAGCCGGTATGAAGCTTATAATGGCTGGAGTTACAGCTATGCTGGGAACTAGTCTCTTAAAGAATGCATTCTATGAAGAATTAAGAGGGCGTTTTAGCGAAAGTTATATTGAAACAATGGGATATCCGTTTGATACAGTTGATATAAGTAAAATGGCTGAAATCGCAAGAGATAAAGCTGTGGCAATGCATGATATCAGTAATGGCGGTGTATATGCAGCAGTTTATCAGATAACAGATACAGCAAATCTTGGAATAACGTTAAATCATGATATGATCCCGATCGACCAGCCGACTATTGAACTGTGTGAATATTTCGGAATAAATCCATATCAGCTTCTTGCAACAGGAGGACTTCTTATTGCTGTTGATAAGGAGAATGAAGAAGCTCTTTTAGATGCTTACAATGAGGCAGGGATAATTGCTCGGACGATAGGCGTATTTACCAAGGAAAAAGAAAGGCTTGTAATATCAGATAAATTCTATATGAGAAGGGTTCTTACCCCTAATAGTTTTGACGATATAGAGATGAAATTATGTTAAATATAGTACTTCATGAGCCGGAGATGCCGGCCAATACAGGAAATATAGGAAGAAGCTGTGTGATAACTGGAGCAAGACTTCATCTTATAGAACCTATGGGATTTAATCTTTCAGAAAAAATGTTAAAGAGGGCAGGGCTTGATTACTGGCCAAGACTCGATGTAACTACTTATGCAGATTATGATGATTTCCTTACAAAGAATTCTGATGCGAGAATTTTTTATGCCACTACAAAGGCGAAGCATAGATATACAGATGTAGAGTTTCATGATGGAGACTACATTATGTTCGGAAAAGAGAGTGCGGGGATCCCAGAAGAGATTCTTATAAAACATCCTGATCAGTGTATAAGAATTCCAATGCTTCCTGAAGAAAGATCTCTTAATCTTTCCAATTCGGTTTCGATAATCCTTTATGAAGCATTAAGACAGCTGGATTTTAAAGGATTGGAGGATGAGGGGGAGCTGCATCGCCTTCATTGGTGATATATCCCTATATAACGTATCAGGTATCTTACTCCGGCCCGGCTCGCGCCTTAGTTACGGGTCCCCCTTACGGCCGCTTCGCTTGCTAAGCTCTCACTTCGCTTTCAGCTCGTGAATCGCTAAGCACCGAGTAATGCAACGATTACAAAGTAATCGTTGTACTACGCAGTAGTACGCATTCTGCGTAAGCAGAATCAAGGCTTTCAACGAAAGCCTTGCATATCACAAAGTGATATGGCGCCAAGACCCGTAATGACCTTCGTAAGATACCTGGTACGTTTTAATATACGGATATATATCAATCCCTAAAGTATAACTTTGGGGATTTTTTATGTTCAAAGCATCGTAAGTTTTATTATTGAAAGATATATAACATATAATAAAGCAGAAGAAACCAGCCCCCCAAAAAAAGAAATAAAGAATGAAAAAAAGCAGAAATAACCAGCCAAAATATAATAAAGGACGAAAAAATAATCCCGCCAAAGGGCATGTTTAGCCCGCTGGTGGGATTGATTTTTTTGTCCATTATATTTTGGCGTCCGTTCGTTATATCGTTTTAGTCGGGCTGGTTACTCAACCGCGTAACCTTTTTCTTTGATCACATTTACCACGCTGTCTACATGCTTCTGGCAGATCTCTTCTGATGAAGCTTCCACCATTACGCGGACAACAGGTTCTGTTCCTGATTCTCTTACAAGGATACGGCCTGTATCACCAAGTTCTTCGGTAACAGCTTTAACAATTTCCTGTACTGCAGGATCATCCTGAGCTGCCTTTTTATCAGTAACTCTTACGTTCTGAAGTACCTGAGGATATACTGTAAAGCCTTCTGTAAGTTCTGAAAGCTTCTTTTTTGTAGCAAGCATTACTTCCATAACCTTAAGAGAAGTAAGGATTCCGTCACCAGTTGTGGCATATTTTGAGAAAATGATATGTCCAGACTGCTCACCACCTATACGGCAGCCATTCTGTGACATATATTCATATACATATTTATCTCCAACAGCAGTCTTTGCATAGTCGATACCACAGGCGTCAAATGCTTTGTAAAGACCGAAGTTAGACATTACTGTAGTAACAACGGTGTTACCTACTAATTCGCCCTGTTCCTTTAAATGCTTACCGCATACATAGAGGATATGGTCACCTGTTATAACATTTCCCTTATCATCAACAGCAAGGCAGCGGTCAGCGTCGCCGTCATAAGCAAAACCTACATCCATATGATTTTCAAGAACGTATTTCTGGAGGTTTTCTATATGAGTTGAACCGGCATCCTTATTGATGTTGGTTCCATTTGGATTAGCATTGATAACCTGAGTTGTAGCTCCGAGTGCATCAAAAACCGATTTTGCAATGTTCCATGAAGAACCATTTGCACAGTCGAGAGCAACTTTAAGACCTTTAAATGAATAAAGACCAAGTGAGATAAGGTAACCGATATAGCGGTTACGACCTGAAACATAGTCTACTGTATAACCGATCTTATCGCGTGTGGCGTATGGAAGAGTTGTTATATCCTCATCAAAGATGTGAAGCTTTCCATCAAGGAAGTCCTCGATAAGAGCGATGGTGTCCTCATCCATCTTTTCGCCCTGACCATTGATAAGCTTGATTCCATTATCATAATATGGGTTGTGGCTGGCTGAGATCATGATACCGCAGTCAAATCCGTCTATTCTTGTAACATAAGCGACAGATGGAGTTGTTGTAACATGAAGCATATAAGCGTTGGCGCCGGATGCAACAAGACCTCCAACAAGTGCATATTCAAACATATAGCTTGAACGTCTTGTGTCCTTACCGATAACAACCTTTGGAGCTTCTGTAAGACCGTTACGTCTCTTTAACTCGCCGTAGTACCAGCCGAGGAAACGTCCTACCTTATACGCATGATCTGCTGTAAGCGTTACATTTGCTTCACCGCGGAAGCCGTCTGTACCAAAATATCTACCCATTTTTTTCTCCTTATACTTTCCTTCATTTTTTATATTTTGAATTTATTTTTACCGCATTGCGGCTGTTTTTAGTGTTTTGTAGCTGTCTTATTATCAGTTCTTATAAAGTGCAGCTAAAAGCATGATCCAGAGCATTGTAGCTGTCTTATTATCAGTTTTTATACAGTGCAGCTAAAAGCATTAGTTGGCATATTACAGTATTATTGCATATACTACAACTCGGTATGCTTTATATTTGTTTCAAGCAGTCTGTTGTATCCGAGCCAGCCGGTTTTATCACTGTTTTCTTCAAGCAGTTCTGAAAATGTTTCTAACTTGGCGTCGGTATCGTCTGCGTAGGCAAGGGCCTGGGCTTCGATAAGAGCGGGCGTCTTAGGTGAGCCGTATTCCATCTTACCGTGATGACTTAAGATGCAGTGGATTAATTCATCCCTTATAACAGTAGGGAAGCCTTCGATTGCTTCTGCTTTTTCTTTTACCATCATTGCGCCGATTACGATATGACCTACTAACTGGCCTTCATCAGTATAATCATTTTCAGGGAAAGCAGAAAGTTCTCTTACTTTACCGATATCATGTAAGAGGGCGGCAGTGATAAGCAGATCTCTGTTTAAAATAGGATAATTATCACAGTAGAAACTGCAGAGCTTTGCCACGGAAACAGAGTGGTGCATTAAACCACCGATAAAACCATGGTGTATAGATTTAGCGGCGCTCTGTTTTCTGAATGCTGCTATGAAGCTTTTATCGTTTACGAAAAATGTTTTAAGAAGGCTGTTCAGATGCTCTTCTTTAACGGAATCGATAAGATTTAATAAATCATTATACATCTCATCATTATTCTTAGGTGAACATGGCATGTAGTCAGATTCATCATATTCGCCCTCTCTGGCTCTTCTGACACGTCTGATGTTCAACTGCTTTGTGTCGTTAAAGATTGTTATCTGACCGTCTACATAGATATATTCTCTGGATTCGAAATGGTCTATGCCAGATCCTAAATCCCAGATCTTAGCGTCCAGAGTTCCGGTTTTATCCTGAAGAGTGAGACTGTAATAGGTCTTTCCAATTTTAGTCTTTGCGACAGTTTTGTTCTTGCAGAAATAAATTTCTGAAATGTTATCTCCCTCGCGGAGTGTACTTATGTAATTCATTGATCTTTCATCTTTCTATCTATAGTTTCATAAATAAGCGATATTTGACTAAATATCATAATCTATAGATTAACACGTTAGGTCTCTGACGGCAAGTTACTTGAAAAACTTATCCTTTTATTTTGAATTGAAATGTCTTACAATTAAATATGGATTATTATGTATTAAAGAGGATATAACAATGAATAAGCGTACTTTAAGAGTGCTTGAATTTGAAAAAATACTTGAGACATTGGCTGGTTTTGCGGCTTCACAAGGCGCAAAGAGAAGATGTCTCAGGCTTAAACCATATAAAGATATCATAGAAATAGAAAGAATGCAGACAGAAACAAGAGATGCCATGATCCGTATTTCAAAATTCGGTCAGCTTTCTTTTGCGGGAGTAAGAGATGTAGGCGAATCTTTAAAAATGCTCTCGATAGGTTCTCCTATTTCCATGAAAGAATTGCTTGATATAGCTGCATTGCTGGAAAATGCAGAAACAGCTAAGGCTTATGGGGAAAAATTATCCGATTCAGAGGAAGGCGGTTCAGATTCATTAACCGAATATTTTAGTTTCCTTTCTCCTCTAAGAGACATTTCCAGTGAGATAAGAAGATGTATAATCTCGGATGATGAAATGGCAAGTGATGCCTCGTCAAATCTTGCTTCCATAAGAAGAAGGATGGCAGAGACAAATTCAAATCTTCATCAGGCTTTAGATAAGATCGTTAAAAATGATACCAACAGGACCTATCTTATGGATTCCCTTATCACTATGCGTAATGGGAGATATTGTATTCCTGTTAAAGTTGAATATAAGAATATGTTCCAGGGAATGATCCATGATCAGTCTGCAACTGGAAGTACTGTCTTTATTGAACCTATTGCAGTCGTAAATCTCAATAACAAGATCAAGGAACTTGAGAATGAGGAACATGCTGAGATAGAAAAGATATTAGAAGACCTTAGCATGAGGGTGGGTTCTGTGGCAGAAGAGGTGACAGAAGACCTTAAAACTCTTATCAGCCTTGATTTTATCTTTGCTAAGGCTAAATATGCCAAGGATATTAATGCCTCTGAGCCAATCTTTAACTTAGATGGCATTATCGATCTTAAAGCTGCGGTTCATCCTTTACTGGAGAGACATTCAGCGGTTCCGGTCGATATAAGATTAGGAGAGGATTACAGTCTTCTTATAATAACCGGTCCTAATACAGGTGGTAAGACAGTTTCGTTAAAAACACTGGGATTGCTCACTCTTATGGGACAGGCTGGCCTTCATATCCCGGCTATGTACGGTTCAAGACTCAGCATTTTTAATGATGTTTTTGCAGATATCGGTGATGAACAGTCTATCGAACAGAATCTTTCAACTTTCTCATCTCATATGAGCAATACTATTTATATTGTCCAGCATGCAGATGATAAAAGTCTTTGCCTTTTTGATGAACCGGGTGGAGGAACAGATCCTCAGGAAGGCGCAGCACTTGCTATTTCTATCCTGTCTTATCTTAAAAATAAAGGAGCAAGGGTTATGGCAACGACTCATTATACTGAGCTTAAGACTTTTGCAATTTCCGAAGAAGGAGTTGAGAATGCTTCCTGCGAATTTGATGTAAAGTCCCTTAGACCGACTTACCGACTTATGATAGGTGTTCCGGGCAGTTCAAATGCGTTTGCTATAACAAAGAGACTTGGACTTCCTGAAGAAATCATTGAATTTGCCAAGAAAAATATTTCCAGTGATGCACTTGACTTGGAAAGAGTCATTTCCCTTCTTGAAGAAGATAGAAGAGAGATTGAGAAGGATAAAAATGATATCGAGAACTATAAGAAGGAAATTGAAGAATTAAAGAAGAATCTTTCTTTAAAGAATGAAAATATCGATGAAAAGAAGAAAGAGATAATAAAGAAGGCGAGAGAAGAGGCAAAGGCAATCCTTGATGATGCAAAGGATACAGCGGATAAGGCGATAAAAGATTATAACAAGTGGCTTAAGGATCCTAAGTCTGCTGATGCCGCAAAGATGGAAAAAATAAG